>OMSZ01000191.1 GCA_900313855.1 uncultured Eubacteriales bacterium | reverse complement strand
TATTTCTCTGATATACTTATCTGTCTGCTCCATAATCATCTTGAAATTGCTAAGGTCCGTCTGCACATCACCTGTTTCGATCGAGTGACTTGCGTTCGGTGTGATATAAAGCGGCAGTGAAAGTCTTTTACATCCTTCTTCAATTATAGGAGTCTCCACCCAAGGGTCAGCCGTTCCGTGAAAGACAACTCCGCTATTCTCTTTGATAAAATTAAAGCTCTGTTCAACCGGAGTATAATAAATGTTCCTGACACTAATCCCCCGTTCCATTGCATAGCTTGCCGCAACAGCCGTCCCCACACTTTTTGATATAAAGAGCACATCCTCATAGCTTTCAAAATCGACACTCTTAAGAATATTTCTCGTCTGTTCTAATGCAATAAGATAAGACTCGCGCATTTTCTCCTTTGAGCCCTTAACACCTTTAGGAAAACCTGTATAGTCAACACTTATTATCTCATATCCCGCGTTGCTTACCAGTCTTTTTGAAAAGTACAGTAACGGCTTGTCCGTATGATATCCGATTCCCGGAAATATAACTGCTAATTTTGACATTATTATTTTCTCCCTATCTATTATTCTTAATTGCATATATTTTCGTTCTCAATCCCATTTTATCACGCCTACTGCGTCTCAGTGTGTTCTGTCTTTGTTCCACTTCGGTCGGTGCAGAACCAACGTCCCCCGGACGTTGTGCAACGCAAAAGTGTTAATTTTATGTGCAAGTACAAAATTAACATCTATGCTCATTTATATCATAATCTATCAGAATAATAAATCAAAAAAATTATACATATAATAATTATATTTCTTTATTATGCCTGTAACGCCTCACTCCAGTCAGCTTCCTTGAAACCGGTCAGAACAGTATTGTCCGTAATGAGCAGCGGTCTTTTCACCAGCATCCCATCAGACGCAAGAAGCTTGAACATTTCATCCTCACTCATATCCGGCAGTTTCTTTGACAACTCCATTTCACGGTATAGCTGTCCGCTTGTATTAAAGAACCTTCTAAGCGGAAGGCCGCTCTTTTTATGAAGCTGTCGCAAGGTCTTCTCGTTCGGATGATCTTCTTTAATGTCGATCAACGTATAATCAATCTTTTTCTCCTCCATCCATTTCAGTGCTTTCTTGCATGTTGTACACTTTGAATAACAGTAAATTTTAACCATAGTTAACTCCTCTCTTTCCTTTGTTCAATATCATCATCAGGTCAGGCCTTCAATCCAGGATAAGAACTTATCAAGTCCTTTATTCTCTTCTCTTGTCTCTAAAAACAATCCCGCCGTGTACCACGAGTGTGTGTTCTTCTTATCGACAACGCTGTATATCTCGCACGGATTTCCGACCTCTTTTGCCTTGAGTTCAAAATCCTTTGCACACTCAAACTGTATAATTCCGTCATGTTCGCTTTGGATAAGCAACATCGGAATATGGTTCTTCGACATAAGCTTTACCGGCTCACCATTCCTTCTATCATAATCCTTCTTAAACAACTGTGCAAGCAGCTGCTTAATCGTCATCGACTGATCATCCCTAAAGCTATAAGGACCGCCGAAGCCCACATATCCGATTATATTGGAAATATCCACATTATACTTTTCCTGTACCTTTTTGCAGTAACACATTATT
Source organism: uncultured Eubacteriales bacterium (assembly GCA_900313855.1). GTDB lineage: Bacteria > Bacillota > Clostridia > Lachnospirales > Lachnospiraceae > CAG-590. The sequence continues at coordinate 903 of OMSZ01000191.1, read as the reverse complement.
GAGGTTAAATGAGCCCCTGCCGATGGTCCGGACACAATCACCTTTGACACATCAATCCCCCGCTTTTTAAGGTAATCCATCGCAGAATTGTAACCGTTGCAGACATCCTTTATCTGACATGGATATTTGTTCTTTGGTGACAGCCTATAACCTATAGACACAAAACGATACCCATATCCCGCCATACACTGTCCGACATAATCAAAAAACTTCGGATTGCCTGCATTCCAACCTCCGCCATGAACCCATACAACCACCTTATCAATTGTAACTTTTTCCGGTTCATAGTACAGAAAATATTGATCTTTATCTTTTCCAAAGCTGACATATTCAGGTATATATCTTTTCTTAACCCGAAACATTTTCATAAACAGCCCGAAATAGCTTAAGTTTTCACGCATGTAATCATTCATTCTGCCGTACCTCCTCCACTTTTTTAGCTTGCCGGTTATTTATACTATTTGAAGTATTTCCTACATCTCATACAACTCATAACCTTCGGTTTTTCGTTATCTTATCAGTTCTTTATCTTATCCATTTAAAATGTCAGATACGTTGTGCAAGCGTACCTGTGTTTATAGCTGTTATAATTCGCCTTTCCTCTCTGTCATAACAAATTCAAGGAAACCGCCGCAGCCTTCGACCACATCGTTATAAGTAGTCCTGAAATCTCCTGTGTACCACGGATCAGCAACATCCCTGTCACTTCCGGCAAAAGTCATCAGCTTGTATATCTTTCCCTCAGGATCACCGCCGCACATTCTACCCATGTTACGGATGTTTGCTGTGTCCATTCCGATCAGATAATCATACTTATTGTAGTCCTCTCTCTTAAGCTGAACAGCATACTTGCCGTCACACGAAAGTCCGTGTCTCGCAAGCTCTTTCCTTGCGGGCGGATAT
>OMSZ01000117.1 GCA_900313855.1 uncultured Eubacteriales bacterium | reverse complement strand
TTTGGGAGAGAAGGATATTACTATCCGTGTCAACACTCAAAAGACAGATAAGGAAGAGCTTAAGAAAAAGATAGAGGAAAGCGGCATTACCGTAAGTGACGGCATTTATTCCGAAGACGCGTTAAGGCTTTCTAACATAAACTATGTGGGCAGAATTCCCGGTTTTAATGAGGGAGAGTTCTTTGTTCAGGATGAGAGCTCAATGCTATTATATAGTATTGCCGATGCAGAAGGTGTATTTGAAACAAATGGACATAATAAGCTTAATATATTGGATATGTGTGCGGCGCCGGGAGGTAAATGCACTCATTTTGCCGAGAGGTTAGGAGATAAGGCATTGATAGAGGCAAGAGATGTATCCGACCATAAGCTTGAAAAGATAGAGGAAAATATTAAGAGACTTCAGCTTGATAATATTGAGACTAAGGTTTTTGATGCGCTGGTACCGGATGAGGATTGGAGAGGAAAGGCTGATATTGTGATCGCCGATCTTCCTTGCTCGGGACTTGGTGTGCTAGCCGGGAAAAGTGATGTTAAATACCATATAAAAAGACAGCAGCTTTTGGAGCTATGCAATCTGCAGAGGAACATATTAAGTAATGCTGCCGAATATGTCAGACCCGGCGGAATACTTTTATACAGTACCTGTACGATCAACCCGGCGGAGAACGAGGAGAATTCAAGATGGTTTCTCTCGCATTTTCCGTTTGAAGGGGCATCGATAGAAGGACTTATTCCGGCAACACTTACGGATTATATGGAATCGCCATACAGCCTACAGTTACTACCGGGCTATACCATGTGTGACGGTTTCTATATTGCTAAGTATCGTAAGAAGATAGATGCTTAAAGATCGATCAGTGAAAAGATAATAATCTGTCAATGAACAGATAATAATAAAAAGACATGGATATTAAATCATTACCTTTAAATGAATTAACTGAATATATTGTGGATAAGGGATTTCCTGCTTTTCGCGCAAAGCAGCTTTATACCTGGCTTCATAAAAAGCTAATAAGAGACGCTGAGGAAATGACCAATATCCCGAAGGATATGAGAAAAATGCTGTCAGAGGATATTGTGACGCTGACACTTGCAAAAAAACTGGAATCTGCAATTGACGGCACAAAAAAGTATGTTTTTATGCTTTCTGACGGCAATGTTATAGAGAGTGTTTTTATGTCATATAAGCACGGGTATTCTGTTTGCATATCTTCACAGGCCGGATGCAGGATGGGTTGTCGTTTTTGCGCATCAACGCTGCTGGGGCTATCAAGAAATCTTACTGTTTCAGAAATGTTAGATCAAATATATTATATCGAAAGAGATACGGGTATGAGGATATCTAACGTGGTTGTGATGGGGACCGGAGAGCCGCTTGATAATTATGATAATCTGTGTACATTTATAAAAATGCTGTCCGATGAGAACGGTCTTAACATAAGCCAGAGAAATATCACCGTTTCAAGCTGCGGACTTGTACCGGAGATAAGAAGGTTGGCAGATGAGCATTTTACGATAACATTTGCTCTGTCATTGCATGCCGCAACGGATGAAAAAAGAAGAGAGCTTATGCCTATCGCTAAACGTTACAGCCTTTCAGAGGTTTTAGATGCCTGTATGTATTATTTTAATGAGACCGGCAGGCGCATTACCTTTGAATACTCATTAGTTGCGGGAGAAAATGATTCCGTTTCTGACGCAAAGGAGCTTATTAAGCTTCTTAAAAATTACCCGTGTCATGTTAATCTTATTCCGGTCAATCCTATTAAGGAAAGACAGTATAAGAGATCGGATAAAAACAGTGTCAGAAGATTCAAAGAATTATTAGAGACAAATGGTATAAATGCAACGGTCCGCCGCAGCATGGGCAAGGATATTGACGCTGCCTGCGGACAATTAAGGAAGGCTCATATAGATAGTTCGAAAGGCGGTACGAAGGACAGTACGAAAGGCGGTTCAAGCGACGGATCGAAGGACGATTCACTAGACAGTTCAAGCGACAGATTGAAGCACAGTACGAAAGACGGTTCAAAAGACAGTTTGAAATGACGGTTGTCTTGCTTTTTGGTGCTATTTATGGTATGATTTAGAATTGAGTTTGTGGATTAAATAATGATCAAGGAGGTTTTCGATGATATCCTATGGAAAAACAGATATCGGGATGTGCAGAAGCATGAATCAGGACTGCATGTTTTTTTCGGATAAAAGCGTCGGCAATCTCCCGAATCTATATATTATGGCAGACGGAATGGGCGGTCATAAGGCAGGGGATTACGCCTCTGCACACGCGGTTTCATGGTTTGTCGATTACGTAAAGGAATGTGACTATGTCAATCCGATTACGATAATCAAGACCGGAATCTCCGATGTCAATGACAGATTGTTTCATATGTCCGCCGAACATGATGAACTAAGAGGAATGGGAACTACCTTTGTTGTAGCGGTTATTGTTGAAGATAAACTATATGTAGCCAATATTGGTGATAGCAGATTATATATTATCGGTGATGAGATCAAGCAGATAACATTAGATCACTCTTTGGTCGAAGAACTGATAAGAACAGGTCAGTTAGAGAGAAGAAAGGTAAGATTTCATCCGGAGAAGAATATAATTACCAGGGCGCTCGGAACTGCCAGAGAGGCCGTACCGGATTTCTTCGAGGTGGAACTTAAGGAACGGGATAAGATCCTGCTTTGTTCCGATGGTCTTACTAATATGATCGAAGATGATGAGATAGCAATGATCATTAAAAGAGAGCCGCATTTGGATAGATGCTGTGAGGAATTGATCAATAGAGCAAATTATTATGGCGGCAAGGATAATATTGGTGTAGTAGTAGTAGAGCAAACAGTGAATGAGGTGTGAGAATATGTTTGAACCGGGAATGATAATTCAGAATCGATATGAGATAACAGAAGAAATTGGATCAGGAGGAATGTCCGTTGTATATAAGGCTATGGATCATGTGCTTAACAGATATATAGCCATGAAGGTATTGAAACCGGAATTCTCCGATGATAAGAGCTTTGTGAGCAAATTCAAAATGGAGGCACAGTCTGCAGCCGGACTTTCACATCCGAATATTGTCAATGTATTTGATGTCGGAGAAGAAAACGGATTCTATTATATTGTTATGGAGCTTGTTGAGGGGATAACTCTTAAGGAGTACATCCAGCAGAATGGGCGCCTTAATTATTCGACTGCATTGGATTTCATTATTCAGATATGTTCGGGAATAGAAGTTGCTCATGAGCATCATACGATCCATCGTGACATAAAGCCTCAGAATATTATTGTATCAAAGAACGGAACCTTGAAGGTCACTGATTTCGGTATTGCCAAGGCTGCTACATCTAATACGATAGCGTCTACTGCAATGGGAAGTGTACATTATATATCTCCCGAGCAGGCAAGAGGCGGTTTCGCTGACGAGCGTTCAGACATTTATTCACTTGGTATTACGCTTTATGAAATGCTGACCGGCAGAGTTCCTTTTGAGGGTGAGAACAACGTCACAGTTGCCCTGATGCATATTCAAAGTGAATTGATCCCGCCAAGGGAGTATTATCCTGATATTCCGGTAGGACTTGAAAAGATAGTTATAAAGGCTACACAGAAGCGTCCTGAACAGAGATATCTTACGACTAATGCAATGCTTGCCGATCTTAAGAAGATCTCTATGGATCCTAACGCCGAGGTGGGTATTTCCAGTACGATGATACCTAATAATGCGCCTACTATACAGATTTCCGCTGACGAGCTTAATGCGATCAAATCTGCGGCAGGACCGACAGTATTTCCTGTTAATCAGAAGAAGACTGAGCTTGAAGAGGCCAAAGCGGCATTAGACAGTCTTTATAATGATGAGGACTTAGAGTATGATGACGAGAAGGATGACGGCAAACCGTTATTTGAGGATAAAGATGAGGATGAGATAGATTCTAAGGTTGAGAAAATGATAACCATAGGAGCTATTATAGCTACCGTCCTTATCGGTATAATTATAATCGTAGCTATTGTTTCTATTACGGGAGTATTTAAGAAGGGCAGAAAACCGGCTACTACAACAGAGGTCACAACAACTACAGAGGAAGAGCAGAAGACAACTAAGATGCCTGATGTAGTCGGATATGATGAGGCAGATGCAACAAAGCAGTTAGAGGATCTTAATATTCCTTATATCATTGAGCGTGATTAT
>OMSZ01000407.1 GCA_900313855.1 uncultured Eubacteriales bacterium | reverse complement strand
TATCGTTTAGTTCATCTGTATATTTTCCACTAAAATCATAACGTTTAATGACTTTAACAGCGGGATACTTACTTATATCATCATTATCATCCCAATTGATCACCGCAGGAACAGGGACATTTATATGTACCGGTCCCGTCTTGTGATGATTAAGTTCAAGAAGAGCTTCGCAGATAAGACGCTGACAATACCATGAATCCGCCTCGTCTTTAATAATTGGTAAGCTTACTGATTTTCGCATAACACGATCATACATTCCTACTTGATCTATCATCTGATCTTCTTGTTGACCAAGCATTATAGGATCTCTATCGCCAGTTAAAACCACTATCGGAACATTCTGATAGAAAGCTTCTGTGACTCCTGGAGTGTAATTTGTCGTCGCTGTGCTAGATGTGCAAGTAATGACAACAGGTTCCTGTAACTGTTGAGATAATCCTAAAGCGAAATATGATGCACTTCGCTCATCAGTAACATCATACGTAGTGAAGAAGGGATCTTCTTCGACAGCAAGAACAAACTCTCTCATGCGACTACCTGGAGAAATCACTATATTACGGATTCCATAGGCTTTCAACAAGGGTATTAATACCCTAAACGTATTATACTTTGGAAAATACATCTTAAAATCTATTAATTATATACTTTATTATACTTTTTACTTCATGGATATCTTTAATTGAGGCCCATTCATTGGTAATTCTATCATTATTTGCCTCTTTTTGCCAATTAATCCCTTTAAATCTGGGGGCATGAAGGAATTCAGACGTACAGGCATATAATGCTTTCTCTGGATGGATAAAACTATTGACATCTATAAGTTTTGCTATCTTTGAATTATCAAAAAACCGATTATACACACGGTCAACAGTAATCTGATATTTTTCTTTTTCTGGTCGGAATAGATTTATAAATTCATCTAAAGATATATAGTGTACAAGAACATGCCTCTTTAATCCATCAAATATGGCCTTTTTATAAACGTCAAAAATACTACCCCAAGTAATTCTATAATTATTGGTAAGGTTGTAACTTTCACCATTTGCACAGGTTGCTATTATACTAAGTATACAGTTGGCCACATCATAGCCACTTGTCATTGTTGTATATTTATCTTCAATATCCTTACAGAAGATTATTGTGCGTCCTTGCATTGCTCTATATAGCCATTCCTCTTTTTCTAGCACGCCAAGTTGTAGTCTATATGTGCCGTAGGTTATATAAGGTCTGACAATAGAGTAGTTCTTATGTCCAGAATCCCTCAATATATTCTCCTGTCGAGCTTTGGCCAGAGAATAATCATCCGTCGCTAAATACTCTTTATCTTTAGACGCGTCGAGTAACCTTAGTGAATCTTCAACTATAGGTGTTTTGCTATCTGCATATACCCGTGCTGAAGACAAAAAAACATAATGCCTCGTCAAATTTAATAGTGTTAGATAATTTTGTTGAAATTCATCTGTCTGGTATGACATGAAGTCAACAATAGCATCCCAATTACTATCCAAGGTTTGAATAAAAGATAAATCTTTTGCATTGCCTTGGATAAAACTCAAATTTGACTTATTTGATAATCTTTCAGAACGTGATGTTACGGTTACATTATAACCGGCTTTTATCAATTGGTCAATTAAGTAATTTCCAATCGCACCTGTCCCTCCTAATAATAATACCTTCATAATTATAGATGTAAGAAATTACAGATGTCACACTCAAACCTCTTCTTTGCCAATGCAACAGTTGTTTCCATTTGCTTTTCAATCTCAGCTTTTAATAATGCACGATTCTCAAAACAATATTGTATTATATCTAGTATTTTAATCTCTTCGTCTGCCTTCATGTCTATCATATATGGATAATGTAGTGTATCAGCAAACAGTCCGTTGAACTTACGACTATAGGCCATTGGAACAACAGGCGTACAACTCGAAAAAGCCGCAATTGTAGAGTGCATTCTCGCTCCCATAAAGAAATCCATTCCTGAAATGTAGTTCTTAGCTTCAACTGGTCCAAGGAAGAAATCAGATAAGACTAGATTAGGACTATTGTATTCTCTATATAAGTCGAAAGAAACACCGTAGTCATTCTCAATGCTGCGTTCCTGTAGTACGACATGGGGAATGAGATGAACTTTTACATTAGGTATAGATATAAAAAACTCAATTATACTTCTTACTGTATGCTGGTAATCTATATTAAGACCAAACTGGTTATTCTGAGTATACCCCCCATTCCATAACAATGCACTAATATTTAATCCTACATGGATATAATTTTGATCAAACTTTATTCTTGTATATGGCAAGAAAAATGCAAGATCAATATACTCGCTTAGGCATTCCTGTTTCGGTGAAATTTTTTTCACATAGTCACAACTTTGTTTATCCCTTACCATTACCATAGCAGCCTTCTCAATGCTTCTTCTTGCTTTTTTAAGAATGGCATCATTTTTAAAAGGTCCAATAGTTTGCGGAAGAAAACAAAAAGGTTTATTATTCTTTATTGCAAAGCGATGAATTTTGTCTATATCTGCAAATCTAATAGCGCCATAAATATCTGCAAAACTATCACCTTGACCTATATCAAAAATATAATCAGAGTTTTCGAGCGCTTTTTGTGCGTCCTTATACTGATCACGTGATAATATTCTTTCCATCCAAATCCTTGCCCTACTTCTTGTAGTAGCAGGTATAATATTAATTGATGATTTGAATTTTAGTTGGGCTTCACTTATTGGATAGATATGAATACCTGGCGCACATTGGCTGTCTGTCAAAGTAATACTGTAGTCAATATTCTTTTCTTTTAAAATTTCATCTAACAGAAAAAGAGTAGACACTGTAAGTGCGACACAGCCTCTATTTCCATTATTTATTGGTGCATTTGCTAAAACTAAATTCAGATGTTTGGCCATTATCTATTGTATCTTTTCCAGATTATGCATACAAAACAATAAGCTTTTCGTCCAGTAAGGGATATTTAACCCAAAAAATTTTTTAATTTTGGACTTATCTAATACGCTATACGCAGGTCGCCTAACCGGAGAGGGAAATTCATCACTATGGCAAGGATGAATTTCACAACCGGTAGTGCCAGCATATTCAGCAATCATCTTTGTAAAGTCATACCATGAGCATACACCCTCATTTGAAAAATGGTAGATACCAGACTTAGCGTAGGTTATCGGTGAGTGGTTATCGGTTATCGTATTCTGATAATTTTTGATTATAGCTGTGATAGTTTTGGCAAGATCGTAAGCGTAGGTGGGAGTGCCTACTTGATCAAAGACAACCTTAAGCTGTGGCTTAGTGGCAGTCAGATTAAGCATTGTCTTCACAAAGTTTTTACCGAACTCGCTGTAGAGCCAAGCCGTGCGGATGATTACGTGATTACAACCCACATTCTGTATCGCTTGCTCACCATGAAGTTTGGTCAGACCATATACACCTGTGGGTGTTCCCTTCTGGTCTTCTTTACACGGAGTGTTATAGGGCTCTTTTCCAAATACATAGTCTGTAGAAATATGAACCAGCCAACCATTAGCCTCCTTCATAGCTATTG
>OMSZ01000024.1 GCA_900313855.1 uncultured Eubacteriales bacterium | reverse complement strand
CATTTTTGTGCGGAGAGGCATATTATATATGTCTAAGTTAAGTGATTATAAGAAAGGAGAAGATGCTATGAGTAAGAGGAGGATTTATCGAGCGTGTCTGCTCAGTATTTTAACATTATGTATGATGTTTTTTGGATCGGTATTGACATGCGCGACGGTTAATGCTGCAGGTACAGAGGGAGGAGGCGATAGCGGTTCTGGAGAAACTATTACGATTACGTTTAACTATGGAAGGAATGAAGCGTATCTAAAAAATATTGGTTATAAATTGGGTGATAATACCTATAGTACCTCTATTGAGGTTCCGGCAGGATTGACTCCGGCACAGATAATGCAACTGGAGAATGCACCTACACTGCCAGATAGAGGGGCTGAAATTAATAAGAGTAATTTTCAATATTGGACATATGAAGGTGAGTATGGAACCGAGTATATATATAATTTTGCCAGTGAAAGTTATGATAAATTTTATGAGGATGTTACATTTACGGCAGACTGGTATAACACAGTCACGTATCATTCTGGAACAGCCGGTCATTTTTATGATGGTTCAACTGAGACTAATGAGACCTATTCCGGAAGTAATACAATACTTAATGTGAGTTTTTGTTGTTATTCTAATACTAATGATAAAGCATTTATAGGCTGGTCGTTAGATGGTACGGAAAAAGGAATGGTGGATGATTCCATAGTTGTTGCCCGGAATTTTAATTTATATGCTGTTTACGTTGATGGTTATCCGGTGACTTTCGATGTTAACATTAAAGGTGGAGCGCTTTTATCATATTATGAAAGCTACAAGGATTCTGACAGTTGGGGATACTATCAATCTTACTCTAGAAATCTTGAGGAGGGTACTACTACATTCACTCTTACATATCCTAAGGGAGTTAAGCCGAGCGAAGCTCCGTATTTTTGCCGTAATCCTTTCCGATATCCTGATAATCAGTTGTCTAAGGGTGACAAAGAAGTTAAGTTCAGCAACTGGAGTACGGATTCGGCCGGTAAGAATTATACTGATCTGAGTACCATTATACCGGCAGAGGATGGTAATGATAAGTTATATGCAGTCTGGAAAGAATATTATGTTGTAACCTATGACAACAATAGAGAGGGAACTTATAATTATGTAACAACAGATAATGTGATCAAGGGAAGTGGTATTTCCAATATTCCATATTCAAGCTTTGGATATACTGACTATTCATCTGAACCATATATATCTCGAAGGTGTTATGAGTTTAACACTCAGAAAGATGGAAAGGGTGAAGCTGTTAGCTCTGGATATGTTCCAACAGGAAACATTACGGTATATGCACAGTATAAAGATATTTATGATATATACCTTGATGGTAATGGTGGTACAATAGAAGATTATTATACACGTTTTGAAGTTGATCAGGGTGATGAATTCAAGATTAGTGACAGATGGAGAGTTACATGGCCGAAAGCAGAAGGGGAAAAAGTCAGCCGTAAAGTATTCAGTTATTGGAACACCGAGAAAGATGGTTCGGGCACTACAGTCGGAAAAGCAGGTGCGGCACCATTTATACCCCGGTCTAACGTGACTCTTTATGCTATGCCGGAAGAAGGAGTTCTTATTACATTTGATACTAATGCAAAAGATGGCGATATGGGTAACGAATATGGAACCGTTTTTAATTTCTGGGATTCAGGTAATGTAACTCAGGCAACTTTTGCATATTCTAAAAATAGAGCTATGGAATCTACTCCAAATATGCCATATTATGTGAATGATGATACAAAGCAGTTTGCAGGATGGTCAACAGTATATGGGGATACAACCAAGGTGATAGATCCGGCAACATTTATTCCGAAAGAAGATATGACCTTATATGCTGTATGGTATGATGTAGTTAAGATGAGATATCATGCTAATGGTGGTAGTTATAGTTATTATGGTGCTGTTGATATTAATGAATTTAATGTAGTAAAAGGAAAGAAGTTTGACGTATATGATACGGAAGTTCCTTCGATAGATAAAGGTTTTGCATTTGCGGGTTGGACTGATCAGGAAGGAAGCAGTAAGATCATTCCGTTTGGAATGGCGTATACAGCCACAAAGCCGATGGACTTCTATGCTGCATGGGAAAAGGGATACGTTATAACTCTTGATGGCAACGGTGGAAGTGTATATTACCATGGTGGAGGTCATGGACATCACGGAGAAAGTGACAATGCCGAATTCACTATTAAAAAGGGCTCAACGGTATTAGCTATGGAAGGTTCTTATAGCATGGAAAAACCGAGTGGTTATCATGAGAATAACATGATACTTGCAGGATTTTCTAAGACTAAGGGTGGAGAGCCGGTTGATCTTACATCTTATGTTCCTGAGCAGGATGAGACATTCTATGCGATTTGGGAAGACCCATATAAAGTAACTTATAATCCTACAGAGGGTACTCTTGATGATTATAGCAAGGTTGATTATGTTGGAAAAGGTGAATGCGTATATAGTACCCCTGTTCCAACGGCTGAAGGAAAGCAGTTTGTTGGATGGTTTACTGATCTGGGTACGGATAAAGAGAAGAGATTTAATACGACTACACCTGTTAATTCCGATATTACTGTTTCGGCAAAATGGACTTTAGAAAAAGTAGTGCTTACTTTTGATGCCGGAGAAAAAGCAGTTGTCAGATATTGGAATGATTATTCTAATACCAAACAAGTTTATACTATTGAGGTCGCAAAAGGCTCTGAGGTGGATCTGAATAATTTTGTGGTATTACCTGATTCTAATGATGTCAAGTTTGCAGGATGGAAATCGGGTGAATATTCATGGAGCGTAGGAGAAGAAAACAGTTACTATGTTGCAGATTCGTCCGCAACCTTCACAGCGTTAATTAAAGATATAGAATATATAGATGTTACTTTCGATGCTAATGGAGGGCTTGTTGAGGATGTGATTGGTGATGAGGCTCCGCAGGAAACCTTTGTAATGGGTATCGAAAAAGGTGATACAATAGGAAATACTATATTGGTTACAAGAAAAACGGAGGATGGTTATGAGTTTACCGGCTGGTATTTAGACAAGGATTGTACCACTCTTGTTGCAACCGGTGATAATATAGCAGCCTACAGACCAACCGGTGAAGTTGTACTATATGCCGGATGGGAGAAGAAGAAGATTGCCGTGACGGGTGTTTCGCTTAATAGGGAGTCGCTTATTCTTGGAGTGTCGGGAGATGTAGCTGATACATTTGATTTAAAGGCTGTTGTTTATCCGACTAATGCAACGAATAATAAAGTTACTTATACAAGCAGTGATGAACAGATTGCATCGGTATCCGATGAAGGTAAGGTGACGGCAAAGAAGCTTGGAAAAGCTACTATTACGGTAAAAACAGCTGATGGTGGATTTAAGACTGATTGTGTTGTTACTGTGGTTGAAACAACTGCGGCTGAAGTAAATGTTGCGATAGAAAGTCTCAAAGGTGATATTACCGGAGCTGCTGATGAAGCTGCTGCCAAGACAAAGCTTGATGCAACTCTTAAAGGACTTGGTGGTGTTGATAGGTTAATAGATATTGTTGCAGATAATTATGAAACAGTAAAGAAATTGGAAGCACTTGAGGAGACTTATATAGATAAAGCTAATGTCAAAGTGGAAGATCCGGCGGAGAATGAAGATAATAAAGAGGCTGTAAAAAATACCTTTGGTGAGAATGCTGATACAAGTAAAATGGCTGTTGCTGGTGCAGGTTTGAATGCAAAACCTAATCAGACAATGGAACTTTCTGTCAGTGAGGTTGAAGATAATGAGAAGACTAAGATTGACGAAACGAAATATACCAATGCAAAACAGCTTGATATTGAACTTACGGCAACCACAGGTGATAACAAAGAAACAGTTAAGAAGCTTGCAGCTCCTGTAACTGTGACGATGCCTATTCCTTCAGGAATGATAAGATCGAAATTATACATTCTTCATTTTAATGACGATGGAACATGTGAATTGATTCGTCCTGTATTTAAGAACAATGCCATGAACTTTACAGTAAGTCACTTTAGCCGTTTTGCATTTGTTGAGCTTGCAGAGACCATAACCCAAAGTGGCGGAAACGGCGGCAATGACAATGGTGGAAATGAAAGCGGCGGCGGAAACGGCAATGGCAATGGTGGAAATGAAAGCGGCGGCGGAAACGGCAGTTGCAATGGCGGAAATGAAAGCGGCGGCGGAAATGGAACTACAGGAGGAACGACAGGAGGTACAACAGGCGGCACAACAGATACTACTGCTACTACACCGGTAGCTCCTACTGTCAAAGATGGTGATGCGGTTTCGGAGGCAGGCTCTACAGCCAGATATACTGTTTCTTCTGCGGCAGATAAGACTGTAGCTTACACAGGAGATACAGCAGCAAGCGGTAAGATTACTATTAAGTCTACAGTTACTGATGGAACGAATACCTATACTGTTACTTCAATTGCTGATGGAGCATTTAAGAAATCCAAGGTTACGGCAGTTACTATTCCAGAAACGGTTGATAGTATCGGTAAGGGAGCTTTTGAGGGTTCTACTAAGCTTAAGACATTAACAATTAAGGGTACTAAGCTTACGAGTATTGGCGATAATGCGTTTAAGGGCTGCTCGGCACTTACAAAGGTTACATTGCCAAAGAATGTTAAGACTGTTGGTAAGAATGCATTTAGTAACTGTAAGAAGCTTAAGACAATTACAGTTAAGTCTAAGAAGACCAAGTTTGCTAAGAATTCTCTTAAGGGTGTTCCGAAATCAGCAACTATCAAGCTTCCTAAGATGACTGCCAAAGAGAAGAAGGCATTTAAGAAGATGTTAAAGAGTGCAGGATTTAAGGGTAAGATTAAATGAGATGTCTGATTATTATAAGGTCGGGCAGAAAAATGATTTGACATTGACTAATTGTTGATTAATTGATAAAATATGCATGGGTGCAGATTTTTAAGCGAAAAAATATGCGCCTGTGCATATTTTTGCTTTTTGAATTTAAATGGTATAAGTGAATAAATATTTTACCATGTTATTTATTTGGATAGATTGAAGGAGTGACAGGATGTTAAAAAGAGAAGTTACGGATGAATTGAAACAATGGAAAGAAACATCAGATCATAAATGTCTTGTTATAAGGGGAGCAAGGCAGGTGGGAAAAACCTATGCCGTTGAACACTTTTGCGAGACGGAATATAGTTCATTTATTGAGATTAATTTTCTTGAGAATCCTTCGATGAAAAAAATATTTTCCGGTGATTTGGACGCGAAAACTATTAAAAAAAATATGTCTCTTTATATTCCGGAGGGGAGATTTGTTCAGGGTGACACCTGCATTTTTCTTGATGAGATACAGGAATGTCCTGAGGCGATAACGTCCTTAAAGTTTCTTGCAAATGATAAGAGTATTGATGTGATTGCGTCTGGCTCAATGTTGGGCACTGATCATAAAAGACCGACTTCTTATCCGGTTGGCTCGATTCGTTATATTGATATGTTTTCTCTGAATTTTAGGGAATTTTTAATAGCTTCTGGAGTTGCTGAAGATATAATCGATGAACTTAGAGCGTGCTATCGGAATAGAACGCAGGTTCCTTGGGCTATTCATGATAAAATGATGGAATTATTCAGAATGTATATTATCCTTGGTGGAATGCCGGAAGCGTTGAACATGTATTTTGAGAATAATTCTATTGCCGATGCCGATAGAAAGGTTCGTGATATACTTAATGATTATAGATATGATATAGCACATTATGCTGTGGCTGATGTTAAGATTAAAGCGGAAGAATGTTATTTCTCTTTGCCTAATCAGCTTTCCAAAGAGAATCATAAGTTTAAGTATTCAAATGTTGAAAAGGGTGGAACTGCAAGGAAATTCGGCTCGAGTATAGATTGGCTTAAAGGGGCATATCTGATAAAATGCGTATATAATCTGTCAGGATATGACATACCGCTTGGTAATGGCATTATAAAAGATAACTTCAGAGTATATCCGACTGATATAGGTCTGCTGATGGGAATGTTCGATAAGAATGTAAAGGAATATATACTGCATCCGGATGGTGAAATGCTAGGTGGAGCTGTTAAAGGCGGTATATATGAAGCAGCAATTGCTGATATTCTTATCAAAAACGGATATAAAGAGCTGTTTTTCAGAAAGAATGAAACCTCAACATTTGAGATTGAGTTTCTGATTGAGAATCGGGATGGAGTGATTCCTGTTGAAGTCAAAGCAGGAAAGAGTAAATCAAAATCATTGGATAATCTCTTGAAAAGGGATGATATCCCGTATGGATATAAGTTGATAGATGGAAATGTTGGAGTAACCGGAAAGAAGATAACCCTTCCACTGTATATGTCGATGTTTATATAATTGTAAAAAAATAAAACATACTGAACTGGTTATTGACATATGCACGTGTGAGGGGTTACCATATACAATGTGCTTACAGAGGTGCCATCCTTTGCTAACAGCATCGGGTGGCATCTTTTGTTCATACAATGATATAAGATCAGGAGGACATACATAATGAGTATTAAAATTGGAATTATAGGTTACGGAAACTTAGGAAGAGGTATTGAGTGTGCGATTCGTCAGAATGATGATCTGGAGCTGGCGGCAGTATTTACTAGAAGAGATCCGGCTACGGTTTCTATTCTTACAGAAGGAGTCAAGGTCTGCAGTGTTAAAGATGTTGCGGATTGGAAAGGAAAGATTGATGTTATGATCCTTTGCGGAGGAAGCGCAACAGATCTTCCGGTTCAGACACCACAGTTTGCCAAGATGTTCAATGTTATAGACAGCTTTGATACTCATGCAAGGATTCCTGAGCATTATGCCAATGTTGATGCTGCAGCTAAGGAGGGCGGCAATATTGGTATTATCTCTGTGGGCTGGGATCCGGGAATGTTCTCACTTAACAGAATGTATGCCAATGCAATACTTCCTGATGGCAAGGATTATACCTTCTGGGGCAAGGGCGTAAGCCAGGGACATTCTGATGCTATCAGAAGAATAGAGGGCGTTAAGGATGCGAAACAGTACACAATTCCTGTTGAGAGTGCATTAGAGGCAGTAAGAGCCGGAAAGAATCCGGAACTTACAACCAGAGAAAAGCACACAAGAGAATGCTTTGTTGTACTTGAAGAGGGCGCTGATGCAGCTAAGGTTGAGGAAGAGATCAAGACAATGCCTAACTACTTTGCTGATTATGATACAACAGTTCATTTCATAAGTGAGGAGGAGCTTAAACGTGACCATAGCGGAATTCCTCATGGTGGATTTGTTATCCGTACAGGTAAGACTGGCTGGAACGGCGAGAACAACCATGTTATTGAGTATAGCTTAAAGCTGGATTCTAATCCGGAATTCACTTCGTCGGTTATTGTGGCTTACGCAAGAGCAGCGTATAAGTTGTCACAGGAAGGTCAGAGCGGATGTAAGACGGTATTTGATATTGCACCTGCATATCTTTCTGCTAAGGATGGAGCAGAACTTAGAAAGAGTCTGCTGTAATTTGCAGAACAATTGATGGGCTGATAAAAGAGAGGATGCTTTTATTAGCATATATTAGAGCAAAAGAATAATAATAAAGGTGTTGATCTCGTGCATGCACGAATTCAACACCTTTGTTAGTTTTATGAATCATTTACAAAATATTTTACTCGGAAATCTCAGATGTACAATGAGGACATCTTGTAGCTTTGATATCTATTTCACTCTGGCAGTAAGGACATTTCTTAGTTGTTGGAGCTGCTTCGGGCTCTTTCTTCTTGCCAACGCTCATTGCTTTGTTCATAGCCTTGATAACCATGAAAAGTACAAGTGCCATAAGAAGGAAGTTAATGATTGCTGTAAGAAGAGCGCCAATGTTGATCTCCTGACCCTTTATAAGCGGGATAACAAAGCCTGTTACTTCAGGATTACCGATACATCCAATAAGCGGGTTGATAACATTCTCAGTAAGAGCGGTTATGATGTTACCAAATGCTGCACCGATGATAACACCGACTGCCATGTCCATTACGTTGCCTTTTAATGCAAATTCTTTGAATTCATCTAAAAACTTTTTCATGTGTGCATTCTCCTTTTATCGATAAATTTATTATTATTATACACTATAAAATAATAATATCAAGAAATTAGACAATAAAAATGAGCCTCAAGGAGTTTTGATGTTAAGAATAACAACTCTATGAGACTCATGATCATTAGTTAAAATTTGAATGTATCCTTAAGGCCTGCCCATTTTTGATCCTTGTCGCTAAGGTTTAACGGGGTTCCGTCTGATAAATGATAGCCTGCCCCATCAGCGCTTCCCGGATACTCACCGACAAGCTGTGGCCAGGTAATGCCGATCTCAGGATCATTCCATGCAAGACCGCCTTCATCGCCCGGATGATAGAAGTCTGTACATTTGTAGCAGAATTCAGCCACTTCGGAAAGAACAAGGAAACCGTGAGCAAATCCCGGTGAAATATAGAATTGCTTCTTGTTCTCTTCGGTAAGCTCTACACCAAACCACTGTCCGTAAGTTTTGCTGTCGCTTCGAAGGTCTACCGCAACATCAAAAACCGAGCCTTTGATCACCCGGACAAGCTTACCTTGCGGGTATTCCTTCTGGAAATGCAGACCGCGCAGAACTCCTTTGGTTGAGCATGACTGATTGTCCTGAACAAATACCATGTCAAGACCTGCTTCGGTCATATCATTCTGATTATATGTTTCCATGAAATATCCTCTTGCGTCTCCATGTACGGTTGGTTCGATTACATAAAGCCCTTCAATCGGACATTTTGTAACTTTGATCTGTCCCATATCTGTATTCCTTTCTTATCTATTATACTTTAAACATTCGCATTGCGCTGCTGTGCGTTATCTGCCGGATTTTAAGAAGCAAGGTTCAAATTATCT
>OMSZ01000269.1 GCA_900313855.1 uncultured Eubacteriales bacterium | reverse complement strand
CGGATTCGAATAGGAAGTGAGTCTGCTAAAGCAGACCCGAATCCGGCGCGCAAGACTCGCGAGCGAGTCTTGACTAGTTTATTGAATATGAATATATTAATATAAATTTATGTTTTTGAAATTTGAAAGGAAAGGTTTAAATTATGGCTATTGATCAGGAAGCAATTAAGAAGCATATCAAAGGGATTATCGAAGCGTTAGGTGATGATCCGGAAAGAGAGGGTATACGTGAAACTCCCGAGAGGGTTGCAAGAATGTATGCCGAGGTTTTTGAGGGGATGAATTACACCAATGATGAGATAGCTTCGATGTTCTCAAAATGCTTTGTCGTTCCCGAAAACGGAAAGCATGATATGGTGGTTGTTAAGGATATAGACATTTTCAGCTATTGCGAGCACCATCTTGCTCTTATGTATGACATGAAGGTGACGGTGGCATATATTCCTAAGGGTAAGGTGATAGGTTTATCCAAGATTGCAAGAATAGCGGATATGGTCGCAAAAAGATTGCAGCTGCAGGAGCGTATAGGAACGGATATAGCTGAGGTTATCGAGAAGGCGACAGGCTCGCCGGATGTTGCCGTATATATCGAAGGCACACATAGTTGTATGACAGCAAGAGGTATCAAGAAATCAACGGCGAGAACGATCACGACAACATTTAGAGGCAAATTTGAGAAGGATATGGAGCTTCAGAATAAGCTTTTAATGATGATTAAATGATAAGCTGCCAGAATTACGAAGTGATGGAGAAACTCGTATATCAAAAAAGGTATGATTGGAGAGATAGTATGAAGTTAAGTACAAGAAATAAAGACGCATGTGTGGTTGTTTTTTCAGGAGGACAGGACAGTACTACCTGTCTGCTGTGGGCAATGAAGCAGTATAAAGAGGTTGTTGCGGTATCCTTTGATTACGGACAGAGGCATAAGGCGGAGCTTGACTGTGCAAAAGAGATTACTGATGAGTTAAATGTTGAATGGCATGTGATGGATATGTCGCTTCTTAATCAGTTAGCACCGAATTCTTTAACTCGTTCAGATATTAAGGTTCAGCAGGAAGAGGCGGCGGACGGCGAGGTTCCTAACAGCGTTGTTGATGGAAGAAATATGCTGTTTCTTACATTTGCTGCAGTATTTGCAAAACAGAGAGGCATAACTGATATTATCACCGGAGTTTCACAGAGTGATTTTTCGGGATATCCGGATTGCAGGGATGTGTTTATTAAATCGCTTAATGCTACACTTGACCTTGCTATGGATTATACCTTTTGTGTAATCACGCCGCTTATGTGGATAGATAAATGCGAAACCTGGAAAATGGCTGATGAGCTTGGAGGTCTTTCTCTTGTGCGCGACAAGACTCTTACCTGCTACAACGGTATCAGGGGAGAAGGATGCGGTAATTGCCCAAGCTGTAAGCTCAGAAAAGCAGGCTATGATAAGTTTGTGGAATTGTACAGAAATAATAATTGATAAAAACTACTGGTATAATATTGCAATATAGGAAGAAAATAGTTATAATAAAACGATTTGTTAAATCTTAGATTAGGATGTCTCATCTAATAGAAATCTTTAGGTGGGGCGAGTCTTGAATCTAAACTATTGGGAGGATATCAGGCGGAAATGAAGAATATGTTGTTTATCCTTAATCCTTCTGCCGGAAGAAAGCATATTAAAAGTAAGCTGTTTGATATTGTGGATATATTTGTTAAAGGTGGCTACAATGTCAAGGTTTACCCGACTCAGGCCAAGAATGATGCCAGAAGGATAGTATCTGAGGAAGGATGGATCAATGATCTGATCGTATGTGCCGGTGGAGATGGAACCTTAGATGAGGTGGTTGGTGGTCTTATGGATTGTGGATGTGATACTCCTATCGGTTATATACCCTGCGGAACCACTAATGATTTTGCAAGAAGTCTCGGAATACCCAAAGATCATATAAGAGCAGCGAAGCGTATTATCAAATACGATCCAAAGCCTATAGATATAGGATCATTTAACGGCGACAGTTTTGTATATGTTGCTGCTTTTGGCGCGTTTACCGAGGTTACATATACTACTCCACAGGAATATAAGAATTATTTCGGACATATGGCATATGTATTAGAAGGGATAAAGAGTGTTCCCAATCTTACTCCGCACCATATGAGAATAGTTCATGACGGCAATGTAATAGAGGATGATTTTATATTGGGAATGGTGACAAACTCGCTTACTGTCGGGGGATTCACAAGTCCTAATGCTAAGCTTGCCAAGTTTGATGACGGATTGTTCGAGGCGCTGTTAGTTAAGTATCCGACGAATCCGCTTGATTTTCAGGCAACAGTAACCTCATATTTTATGGGCGATTATAATCCTGATTTTATGTATCAGTTTAAGGCTAAGCATGTAGTTATAGAAAGTCCTGAAGCGGTAATGTGGACGTTGGACGGCGAATTTGGTGGCAGCGTGACTTATACTGAAATTGATAATAAGTGGCATGCCGTTAATATTATATAGAATAGAGAGGACATAATAATGGGTAAATATTTTGGTACAGACGGTTTCAGAGGTGAGGCTAATGTTAATCTTACTGTGGAACATGCGTACAAGGTAGGAAGATATTTAGGCTACTATTACGGTAAGAATCATGAAGACGGTAAAGCAAGTATCGTTATCGGTAAGGATACCAGACGTTCTTCATATATGTTTGAATATTCTTTGGTTGCAGGACTTACTGCAAGCGGAGCGGATGTATATCTTATGCATGTTACTCCAACACCAAGTGTATCTTATATTGTAAGACTTGATGATTTTGATTGTGGAATAATGATCTCTGCAAGTCATAATCCTTATTACGATAACGGTATCAAGATCATTAACGGACAGGGTTCTAAGGTTGAAGCGTTTGTTGAAGATGAGATTGAGGCATATATAGACGGCGAAATACCGGAGATTCCCCTTGCAAAGAGAGAAAAAATAGGAAGAACTGTTGATTATTCAATGGGAAGAAACAGATATATCGGTTATCTGATGACACTTGCTACCCGTTCTTATAAGCATAAGAGGATCGGACTTGACTGTGCCAACGGCGCATCATCTACTGTAGCCAAATCAGTATTTGAAGCATTAGGCGCTAAGACCTATGTGATCAATAATGATCCGGATGGAACCAATATCAATGAAAACTGTGGTTCTACCCATATAGAGCAGCTGCAGCAGTTGGTAAAGGATAAGCAGCTTGATATCGGATTTGCCTATGATGGTGATGCAGACAGATGTCTTGCGGTTGATGAGAATGGAGAGATCATCGACGGAGATAAGATTCTTTATGCGTGCGGATGTTATTTATCTGAGAGAGGCGAGCTTAATAATAATACTGTTGTTACGACAGTTATGTCTAATCTTGGATTATATAAGGCGTTTGACAGAAAGAAGATATCGTATGAGAAGACAGCGGTCGGTGATAAATATGTATTTGAGAATATGATGGAAAACGGTCATTCGTTAGGCGGCGAGCAGAGTGGTCATATAATCTTTTCTAAATATGCAACAACGGGTGACGGAGTGCTTACCTCTATCAAGCTTATGGAGGTTATACTTGAAAAGAAGGTTGACGCTTCAGAGCTTTTCAGGGATTTAAAGATATATCCACAGCTTCTTCAGAATGTAAGAGTAAAGAGCAAACCGGAAGCAAGAGAAGATGAGGATGTAAAGGCAGCGGTAAAGAAGGTTGAGGAAGCCTTAGGCGATGATGGAAGAATACTGTTGCGGGAAAGTGGTACTGAACCTGTTATACGTGTAATGGTTGAGGCCACTACAGATGAGCTTTGTAAAAAATATGTTGATGAAGTTATAGATGTGATTAAGCAGAAGGGGCATGCATCTTAAGGAGCCGGATGATGAAAAAACGTGAACAGTTTAAGCGAGTGATCAGTTTTTTTGAAGGATTTGTGATACTTGCGGCACATGTCCTGCTTTTTGCATACGTATGGTACGGATATTACGTTCAGCAGTTAAAGATTCCATTCTTCCGTCGTGGTGACTGGGCGGTTATAGGAATGTATGCTTTGATCTTATTTTTGCTTACCAATCTTTTTGGCGGGTTTAAGATCGGCTATCTGCGTCTGATGGATGTACTTTATTCGCAGATATTATCATTGCTTAGTACCAATGTAGTTGCTTATGTACAGGTAGTTCTTATCAGCCGTAAATATCTAAGCGCAACGCCGCTTATTAAGATGACTTTAGTGCAGCTTATATTCATTTTGCTGTGGGTACTGATATGTAAGATCATTTATGCGGCACTTTATCCGCCAAGGCAGATGCTATTGGTGTGCTATGACAGAGATCCTGACGATATGATCTTAAAGATGAGTTCAAGACAGGACAAGTATGAGATATGTGATATTGCTGATCTTAATGAGGAGCCGTTAGATGCTGTCTGTGAGATGGTTAAGGATTATGAAGCAGTTCTTATCTATGATATACCTGCCTATGAGCGTAATATAATACTTAAGCGCTGTTTTACCGAATGTGTGAGAACTTATGTTACGCCTAAGATCTCGGATATTCTGTTAAGGGGAGCGGACAATATTCATATTTTCGATACGCCTTTGTATCTTTCAAGAAATAAAGGTCTTTCGGGTGATCAGATCAT
>OMSZ01000036.1 GCA_900313855.1 uncultured Eubacteriales bacterium | reverse complement strand
TTAAGGAATTCGCAGGTAGCATCAGCCACATCAAGATCAATCTCTTCAAATTCCTCCTGTGCATAAGCCTCTGCAATAAGCTTCAGCGCTTTGCCCTCACCGAAAAAGCCTGTGAATATCTTGTAGTCACCATCAAGTACCTGAGCTGCTGCAAAATCAGAGCCTACTGAATCCACTATCTCAATATTCTCAATCCTGAACTGTCTGTCTATAAATCGTCCTATATTCCTGGCTGTTAACGCAATATAATCCTTGATAACAGGAGAAATGGTTACATTCCTTAAAAGAACAGGGATTATCTTATCAACATCTCCACTCTTGATAGCCTCAACATCAAGATCAGATAATTTCTCTGCCCGCTTATATTCTTTGACATAATCTCTTATCTCTTCTAATGTCAGGATATTACGCTCAACCATTGCCTGAACAAAAAGCAGATAGCTGTCACCCTGTTTCTTAAGAAGTAATTCGACCTGTGAATCGGTAAGATACCCCCTGCTTACCGCAATATCACCAAACCTCTTATCCAGCTTGTGCTGGGCATCATTGATCTCGTCAGCCTCTTCTTCTGTCATGAACCCCTCGGCTACCGCCAAAAGTCCTAATTTCACCTTCGCAGTCTGGCTTGCTACTACAACCTCCTGATACTGTTCTTCGGTGATTATACCCTGATTTTCAAGATACTTACCAAAATAAGCCTCAAACATTATAATCTCCTACCTCGCATAACATATGTAAATATCATATATTTCAAGTCGGTTACACGCTTTTATAACCGTCCTCATAAACACGAAACTATTATAACATATATGATATATAAAGCGCAAACTTTTTCACAAAAATAATTGAACATTTACTTTATTTTATATATAATTAAACAAAAAACATTCAATAATATAAGCATAAAACAGTTCCGGCTTTATTTATTTAATATGTTCATCCTCTAAAGCCGGTTTGCTGCTTACTGAAAGAAGGAATATCTCACAATGTCAATTAAGAAATCACTTCAAACTTCAATATTATTTCTTTCTGTTATACCGGTAATCATGATGGCGTTACTTGCTTATTTTGTCTCACTTTCAAAATACGCAAGCATTAATGAAGTCAACACGACCAAGATAGCTTTAGACTACAGCTACGGTTTCATATCACAGATTGAATCACAGGTAATCGAGACCGAAGCATTGGCAAGCACCAATAATATCAAAAGCTACCTTCTTGAGAAGGTCAACGCTCCGGATGTACTGTTAGACCGTAATTCTGCAGCCTATCAGAGTATTCACGAGTCCATTATTCAGCTTTCCAACAATTCAGATCACAGCGTTAATTATTACTTCTATGATGTAGACGGTTATCTCACCATATCTACATTAGATACCGACGACTCAGACTGGGATGAATTCATGGATAAGCCTGTTTCTGAATATACCAATACAATGGTTTTCCCCAAATCGAATTTCAATCCCGATACAATGGATATCATTTCCCCTGTAATCGTCAAAGACAAAGTGATCGGTCTTCTTAGAACCAACATTTCAAAGAAATACTTCGGCATCTTCGTTTCGGAAGAAAGAGGAACCTTCCTGTTAGATTCCGAAGGCAATCCTATGTTTGGCTACGAAACTCCTGACGAAGACTACCCATTTCTGGAATATATCAAGGAGACGATCTCCTCATTTCCCGATAAAGCTATAATGGAAAAAGTTAACGACGCCTATTCCGACAATGTGAAATTTCTGTACGGCTATGCAACGATACCCGAATATGACTGGATCTATGTTGTCAAGCAGGACACTTCAACCTATACCAATATCGTTTCAAGTCTTCCGGTTATAATGGTAATACTTCTTATAATTGTTGTTATAGTTGCCATTTTTATAAGCCGAAGTCTTGTTACCTCCTATACTACTCCGATTTTTCAATTACAGGAGGACATTCGTGAAGCCGCTGCCGGAAAGCTTGATGTACACTGTGAGGTTGACAGCGACGACGAGTTTGGTGACCTGGCTGAAAACTTCAATCAGATGATGGACATTATCTCCTCAAACTATACGGAAATAGTTGATGCCCACGCAAAGCTTGAGGACAATCAGATAGAACTTGAAAACAACTATAAGCACATTGAAACCCTTGCATATACTGACGCTTTAACGGGGCTTTATAACCGCCTGGCCTTCTACAAGTTTTCAGAAGAACTGTTAAAAACCAGTTCTCAAAATCGCCATGCGGTGATATTCATAGATCTCGATGGCTTCAAGGCAATAAATGATACCTTAGGGCATGACTATGGTGATCTCCTCTTGCAGGCAGTTACCAGGGAATTATCCAATCGTGTTGCTGAGGATGATATATTAGCAAGAAACGGTGGAGACGAATTTGTAATACTAAGAAACAGAACAGGCACAGACAAGGAGCTTCACGAGTTCTTAGCCAATCTTGTTGCAATAGCAAGTCATCCATTTGTTTTAGACGATGAAACCGTCAGAGTTACAATAAGCGCCGGTGCCTCAATATTTCCGATACACGGCACCACTCTTACGGAGCTTATGAAAAAGGCTGATATCTCAATGTACACCTCCAAAAACAGCGGCAAAAACAGCTATACCTTCTTTAATTCGGAGATGGAAAAAGAGATACAGCGAAAGAACGAGCTTGTTGAAATACTTAAAGAATCTATTGACATGCATGACATTGATCTTTTGTACCAGCCGTTATACGATCCCGACAGCAAGCAGATAGTCGGAACCGAAGCTCTTATGAGATTAGAATCCATTGAACTTGGCACAGTTGATCCCGAGGAATTCATACCAGCAGCAGAGGAAGCCGGACTTATAGACGAATTAGGACAATGGGCGCTTACCAAAGCCTGTACCTTTAACAGCAGGCTCATCAAAGAGGGCTTTAACAATATTTCAATCCATGTCAATATTTCAACTGCACAGCTTAGAGGTGACAAACTTTTTGAACTGATCAAGGCTATACCCGATAATACCGGCATGCCGCTTAATAATCTTGTAATTGAGATAAAAGAAAATGTTCTTATGAAAAATATAGACCATAATCTTGAAGTCATCAAAAAGCTTAAAGAGCTTGGCGTAAGAATTGCTTTGGATAATTTCGGAACCGGTCATTCATCATTTAATTACTTAACCAGACTTCCGATCGACACGTTAAAGATCGACACGTCATACATTTCAAGAATAAGCAGCAATGACAATGATGCCTATATAGCCGAGACCATTATCAATCTCGCACACAAGATCGGTATTACCGTGATTGCCGAAGGCGTTGAAAATGAAGAACAGAAGGCGCTGCTTGAAAGACTTAACTGCGACATACTTCAGGGATATCTATTCAGCAAGGCTGTTACAGATGAAGAAATAATTGAATTATTAAAGGAAGGAGAATATAACAATGGCTGATAAGAAAAAAGAAACGATCTATACCGAGGATACCATCACTTTATTATTAGACGAGGGCAAAGAGGTAGAATGCGATATCCTGGCAATATATGATGTCAACGGACAGTTCTACGCTGCTCTCATGCCGCAGACCCCGGTTGAAGGCTATGAAGATGGTGAATATTTCATCTACCGTTATCAATCAGACGGTGAAAATGTCGAGCTTTCCAATATCGAATCCGATGAGGAATGGGAAATTGCCGAGGATAAATTCGAGGAGCTGCTTGACGAGGAAGAATTCAACAATATGGAAGAATAAGTTACTATTTTCTTTAGGAAATAAGAGGCGATAAGTTTTTAATCATGCATGCCCGATCAAAAACTTATCGTCTCTTAAAATTTTTTAAAAAAAATAGCAATTTCCACTTGTACTTTTTCTCATTTTAATGGATAATGTAGAACAGTATTGAAGAAGTAGGAGGCAAAAGATAATGTCAAAAAGAACAGACATACACAAAGTATTGATCATTGGCTCCGGTCCGATCGTTATTGGTCAGGCCTGTGAGTTTGATTATTCCGGAACACAGGCTTGCAAAGCACTTCGTAAGCTTGGTTACGAGATTGTACTTGTTAATTCCAATCCCGCAACAATTATGACTGATCCGGAGACAGCTGATGTAACCTATATCGAACCGTTAAATGTAGACCGACTTGAACAGATAATCGCTAAGGAGCGTCCTGACGCACTTCTCCCTAATCTTGGCGGACAGTCCGGTCTTAATTTATGTTCAGAGCTTTACAAAGCAGGCGTACTTGACAAATACGGCGTTCAGGTTATCGGTGTTCAGGTTGATGCCATCGAACGTGGTGAAGATCGTATCGAATTCAAGAAGACAATGAACGAATTAGGAATCGAGATGGCAAGAAGTGAGGTTGCCTACAGCGTTGACGAGGCACTTGCTATCGCTGATAAGCTCGGATATCCGGTAGTTCTTCGTCCTGCCTATACAATGGGCGGCGCAGGCGGCGGTCTTGTATATAATAAAGACGAGTTAAAAACCGTATGTGCAAGAGGTCTTCAGGCAAGTATTGTAGGACAGGTGCTTGTTGAGGAATCAATCCTTGGCTGGGAAGAATTAGAGTTAGAGGTTGTCCGTGACAGCGAAGGCAACATGATCACGGTATGCTTCATCGAGAACATCGATCCGCTTGGTGTTCACACAGGTGACTCCTTCTGTTCCGCTCCTATGCTTACAATTTCC
>OMSZ01000062.1 GCA_900313855.1 uncultured Eubacteriales bacterium | reverse complement strand
TTTGTGTGCGTTATCTAATGTGTTATATATTGAGAGTATTTTACATGCGTAATTTAAACATAGTTCACAGGATTTTTCGTCAGTCTTAACAGCTCTGTATAAAATATATAAATGCTTGAGGTAAATGTAGCTGTGCTTTTTATAATAGGTGTCAAGGATGGTCTTTGCAATGTCGATTGCATTTTGTGATTCTTCTCTATTGTTTAATTTGTTATATATGTATGTTAATTGACAATATAATTCAATTATTTCAGGAATAAACATCTCGAAATCATCAGAGCTTTTGTACCAATCTAATGCTTTATTAAAGTAATCAAGTGCAGAGACCATGTCCCCACATTTAAGATATGATTGTGCTATGCTAGAAAGAGTATAGGGATAATTAATGTCATTTGATAAATTTAAGGCGTTAATTATCTGAAGGGATTTTGAAAAATATTTTGAGGCTAGTTCAATTTTGCCGTCAGCGGCATATCTTTTTCCGTACATATCGTATAATTTCAAGAAGTATCCGTGCAAGAAATCAATGCCAGACTCGCAGAGATATCTTTCTATATAAGCGAGTAATTTATCAAGTTTTTCGTGTTCACCGGTACCCAAATAACATTGGGATAATAAAGAATCTATATGAAATCCAGATAAAGGTGTTTTATCCAGCTTCAAAAAATTATCTCTAGCATTTTCAAGATATGCAGCACCCTCAGCAGGATAATTTGTCTTTAAATAATAAAGTCCCACTACGAAATAATATTTATAGAGTAGCTCATGTTTTTCATGTTGATATTCAGAAGGAAATTCTTCATTGCTTATGTCTTTAACTGTATCTTCTATAGCATTTATGTAATCAATTGCAATTTCTAATTTATCATTAAAAACGTTGGTAAGAGATACGCTTAGAGCATAGAGCAAAGCAAGGATTCCTTCCCTTTCGTTTGCTTTATAATAGATTCCGATTGTATCACATAAAAGTTTTGCCTCATAATATCTGTGGTTTAGATTTAACGTCAAGATCCAATTGTTCATTGTGTTGCACCAGTTAACAACATCTTGTGTGGTATCACATTTTATGATGCAAGAAAGTTCCACTATTACATTTACAAGCTCTTGAAAGTTTAATCGAGTTAATTCTGTATCTAGATTTGCGGACACAGAGTTTATAAAAAACCAACTGTTAGAAAAAGATGGTTCAAATTTTTCAATCAGAATATTTTTTATTATGGGATGAATACTTACAAGCTGATGCTCGTCAATGTTAACTATGCCGTATCTGCGAAGTAAATTTATCCTGTTAAGGCTGTTTTCTCCGCATAATGCAGAATATAATTCAAGTGATATAGGTTGAGCAGGAATGAATGTTGCAAAGATATACACAAAATCATGCAAATCGTCGTTAATTTCGGTGTGAATATAATCTAATAAACTGACAATATGCTTATATATTGTTGAGGATAAATATATTCCATCTTTTTCAGTTAATATGGTTGTTTCATTGTTTTTTAACAGGTTTGCCTCTAGTCCTTTTAGTATTTCATCTAAGGGGAGAATACTGTTTTGTACAAGCCTTCCAAGAAGAATAATTGTATATGTGTGATAGGATATTTTTTCAAAATAGTGAAGCAATAGTTCTTTTGATGAATCAGAAAAGGACGTATATCTGGGACAGATTTTAGAAAATAAATTTGATGCATCTTCGGAATTTTCGAATGGCTTAACCTGTATACTATCCGGATATTCAAAAGTTGATGTGAATATTGTCTTTGCTCTCAAAGATAAAATATCGTTAAGGTTGGGTTCATTTTCCGGGAGAGTGTTGAAATTATCTACAATGATAAGCGAGTTACTATCCCAGGAATTTAGAACTTCCATATTCATATTAAAGCATTCTTCCATGTCCGAAGCGTTATTTGAATTTAAAGAAAAATCCAGTACAGCAATCGACTCTTTTAACGATCTGGTATAGCTGATAAACTGAACATTTGAATAATTATCGCCATAAACATTTACAAATCGTTTTGCAATTTCTGACTTTCCTATTCCACTTGTCCCAGTTATATATACATAACCTTTTTGACGCAGAGTTTCATCAATTTGAAGAAGCTCTTTTTCCCTTCCATAAAAATATGACACTTCCTTTGGACATTTAAAGAAAGTATCATTTAAGTTCTCTTGTTTGCTTGTGAACAATTTAGAATTGTCAGAGGATAATTTCATGAATATATATCCTTGACCTTTTCTAGTGGATATTAGTCTGTTGTTAAAATCCGCATCGTTTATAATCTCTTTTATTTTGTTGCGAAGCCTGGAAACTGCGGTTTTTACGGTGCTGTCATCCGAGTCTGATGCACCTGCATAATCGGATATAACTTGTGAATATAGTGTTTCTTTTGACAAAACTTGTCCGTTATTTTCGCAAAAAAACTTAAGAAGCCTCCATGTCTGATCGGAAAGAGAAACGGGAGTGTCTGAGTTGCCCGCTTCGTGTATGGCATGTTTATCAAAGTCTATACATAGTGAATTTTCTATTATGAGTAATCCGGAAATAAATTTTTCCTCCATATATATTCACCGTCCTTAGTTTACTTTAAAATTGCAATTTCAAGCAAAATCGGCGTGGATAAACCTCACTTTAACATACTATTATACCATTGTTTGAAAGAGTATTCAACAGAATCTTGGCTTTATCATTTTTTTTCCATACTTCATTTAACTTCAAAGCGATTTTTCAAATTGTCACGTTATGGTTACCTTGTAGTTACGTTGCCGTTGTACCATACAAATATCGAATCAAGATAGTTTTTGTCATTGCATCGAGTTTACGCCCCTTGAAAAGGGTTGTTGCAAATAAAAATTCCACTTCGGAGGGGAACTCTTTTTGATTGTAGCAGGCTATCATTAGAGTATGAAAAAGGAGGTAGTTGAAATGAAGCAGAGTAGAGAGATCAAAATACTGTATTTAGACAAGGAAGTAGCTTTTATATCTGAGGAGACTGGTTGTTCTCTTGAGCAGGTAACATCTTCGCTGAACTGGAGGACGATTAATATGATTCAATCGGTCTGAATGTCTACGAGATGGATGTCACCCGCGAGGAGATTCGATCTGATGTGGTTGTGGAGGATGAGGACATAATCAAGTATGTCTGTGACAGGACAGATGAGATATCCAGAGATCTCTGTGAGAGGATGTTGGAGGCAGAGTACAAGTATTTCGTAGAGAACGGAATTGCCGAGGAAGGCTGAAATTCCGTGTCAAACACATTCAGTCATTTCTGTCCACCTTGCGAGCATTTAACATATTCTTTTCTGCAATATAAGATATAGGTTGCAGGGGGGGACAGGCAAGGATGAGATTTGCTCCCTGAATCGGCATCCCCGACATTACAGGGATGTCGCTTGAGGAAACAAAACATATTCCTCAGTAACATTTAACCAAGGATTGCGGTTAAAAGCCGCTTTTACCGGTAAAAGGTGTCTTGCAAGCACCAATCCTTTCATGTTTCCATGAAAGGAGATACCAGTTATGTATGATTTACGCAGAGGTCAGCTCTGGCTGGCGGATTTAGGAACTATCAACGGCAGTGATGATCACATTAAGAGGGGTATTCGCCCTGTGGTCATCGTATCTAACAACAGGGCTAACGAGAATAGCCCGGTGATTCATGTTGTCCCTGTGACAACAAAGGTACGTAGGAGAAGCTATCTTCCTACCCATGTATTTCTGAACGGTTTTCACACTCCCGGCTTACATAGCCACAGTGCAGCGACTTGTGAGCAGGTGCAGGCTATCAACACAACGGAT
>OMSZ01000098.1 GCA_900313855.1 uncultured Eubacteriales bacterium | reverse complement strand
CAGCTAATATTAAAGAAGCCAATGGAACAATAGAAAGCATCATAAAAAATGCCGCCTGAGCCGAACAAGCCGCAGTATAATTGTCAAAAATCGCATCAAAAAACTTATTGCAGTAAACAGCGATCAGTCTTAATTTATTTTTTATTACTCTTTTTCCTGGCTTGCTGCTCATATATTCTCCCGTATCATTCACCCATTAATTTGTACATATCCTTAAGTTCTACACCAATATAATAATGACTGATAATATCCGTTGCCATATAACCCATCTTTCCAAGATCATTTGCACCGTTCTGGCTAAGTCCAACACCATGTCCGAAGCCGCCACCATGAATAACAAAACCATTATTATTTTCAATATAGAAATAAGCACTTGGCAGAGTGTTCCAGCCGGCAAGCGTTGAACCATCCTGCTTTGTAATAAGAACCTTCTCCGGACATAATAAAGTCCTGGCATTTGTCTGGCCCTTTACAAGGATCGTT
This sequence comes from uncultured Eubacteriales bacterium, assembly GCA_900313855.1. Classification (GTDB taxonomy): domain Bacteria; phylum Bacillota; class Clostridia; order Lachnospirales; family Lachnospiraceae; genus CAG-590. Next base: position 1,985 of record OMSZ01000098.1, on the reverse strand, counting down.
TCGGCAGTACCGGAAATCAACAACTCTTCAATAATACCACTATCACCTCGTTTTGTCACTTGAATACTAACAAGATCACCGATCGAATTAATAGATTTCTTTTCAAAGCTGCCCGATGAATTTCTTGCAAGAATATATTCAGGCATCGCTTCTATCCGCTCATACAAATGGCTGTTGATAGCTTCAGTAAGCTCTTCCTTGGTAAATACAACCTGCCAACGGAAAAACGGTTCATCCTTTTCAATGAATTCCTCTTCACTCTTACCATTAATAAAATCAACAAATTTCTGCTCATCGGAATAATCGGCAAAATCATTGAATTCGGTCTCCATAGTATCTAAGAGATACGGCTCCTGATTACCACCCCAGACAGCGCTGTTACTACTCGTTGTACCGCATGATGTCGAGAAGAAAAATGCTTCAATGACCGAATTATTATAACACGGCACAATACCGTATGTATCATCCACCGCAAAAACAGCCCTCTCATCCTCAGGCACATTATTATACACCTGACATGATATACTATCATCAAGATGAGCACCATACTGTGAATAATTATCACTCTCCATTTGTTTAAATGCATAGGCGCGTGCACATATGGCCTGAGCCTTTAATGCCTCAATATCATAAGAGGATGGCATTTCACTCGGAAGAACCCCATAAAGATACTGCTCAACAGGAAGCTCGTTAACTATAAGCACTCCCTTGTCATCTCTTGATAACTCAATTATACCTCTGTATGATGGTATACCGCTCTGCCGCTCAATTGAGGTTATCGAAATCCGCCCTTCCTCTTCCTTTGATTCAATCTTTGCAGGACCATTTTTCAATTCCTTACTTCCGTTACTGTATAACAGTCTTTCTCCTGCTTTATGTTCCTCTACAGTTTCACCATAGGTTACAGTAAAATCGGTATCCGAAGTAACGTAAACCTGACTGTTATAGTAGCTGGAATAATCCGAATTACTGATAAGCACCCTTATATTCTTAGTGTGAATGCTCTCAGTTAACAAAGCAGCCTCTACGGTACTATCCTTTATATACATTGAAATCTTATCATATCCGATCAATGTTCCGGCCGACCTTGTAGCCTTGAAAAGACCATTTACCTTATATACATTAAAATTCTCAGATACGAACAACGGATCATCATATCCTTCAACATTAAGCAAACCATCCTCATAGGAAAGCACCTTGCCCTCAACTATATCTTTACTGTGATCTTCAAGCTTAGTCACTCCATCATTGGTCAATAATATATCACACAGACATCCTTTTTCAGGCAATGCTGTATTAAATGATTCCGCAACCGGGAGCTTCAATTCTTTTGATTCAGAATAAGCTAATAGATATCTTCCGCTTTCATCCTCTTTTATCAGCGAAGCATAAGCATTTTTTATAGGTACCTCTTTGCCGCTCTCTCCAAGACACATTATTATCTCATTATTCGAAAGATACACATTAACTATCTTACCTACGTATTCTCTGGGAAAGCCATAATCCTTCTCCATATAGCAGTCCCCGACACTGGTATGAATAAGCTCATACATCAATCCGTTAAATTCCACATTACCTGTTGTATCAATGTCATAAATGTATATGCTCTGTTTTGAAAGCCTGTCAATATCAAGCTCCTTTATCAACGCCTCATAAACCTTCTCAAAATTCTTCCGGGTTATAGGAAAAAAACCGGGTTTATCAGATATACTGACCTTATCCCCCGAAACCTTTGAGGCCTTGATAAGATTTCTGGTATCTTCATAAGTAAATGACGAACCCCAGCGATCAGAAAGATCATAATCACCGATAGCAAGATAACTTATCAGACGATTAGCTTCATCTGAAGGCATAAAACGGTCAGTAAGCTTAGCAGCAAATCCAAGCTTGATCAATACTCCTCCTGTAACCCCCAGCAAAACCAGAATCGCTAGAGCAATAACCGCCCCTTTATGTTTTTTATGAGGTTTTGTATTACCAACCTT
>OMSZ01000331.1 GCA_900313855.1 uncultured Eubacteriales bacterium | reverse complement strand
GCTTTATCGAAAATATAGATCCTCTCGGAGTACATACCGGTGATTCCTTCTGTTCGGCTCCTATGCTTACAATTTCCGAGGAATGTCAGAAGAAATTACAGGAGCAGGCATACAAGATAGTTGACAAGGTACAGGTTATCGGTGGAACTAACGTACAGTTCGCACACGATCCGGTTACTGACCGTATCATAGTTATTGAGATCAATCCTCGTACCTCACGTTCTTCTGCTCTTGCTTCTAAGGCAACCGGTTTCCCGATCGCTTTAGTATCAGCAATGCTTGCAACAGGACTTACTCTTAAGGATATCCCATGTGGTAAATACGGAACTCTTGATAAATATGTTCCTGACGGAGATTATGTTGTTATCAAATTTGCACGTTGGGCATTTGAAAAATTCAAAGGTGTTGAGGACAAGCTCGGTACACAGATGAGAGCTGTCGGAGAAGTAATGAGTATCGGTAAGAACTTCAAAGAAGCATTTCAGAAGGCTATCAGAAGTCTTGAAACCGGTCGTTACGGACTCGGACATGCCAAGAACTTCGACTCACTCACCAAGGATGAGCTATTAAAAATGCTTATCTCACCTTCTTCCGAGAGATATTTCGTTATGTATGAGGCTCTCCGTAAGGGCGCAACTGCAGACGAAATATTTGAGCTTACCAAGGTTAAACATTACTTTATCAATCAGATGAAGGAGCTTGTTGATGAGGAAGAAGAATTATTGAGATCAAAAGGCAGCCTTCCTGCTGATGAGCTGCTTATACAGGCTAAGAAGGACGGCTTCTCTGATAAATATATCAGCCAGCTTCTTGAGATATCTGAGGATGATGTTCGTAACAAACGTATCTCTTTAGGCGTTGAGGAAGCATGGGAAGGTGTTCATGTAAGCGGAACCGAGAATTCAGCATACTACTATTCAACATATAATTCAGAAGACAAGAATCCAACAACAGATAATAAGAAGATTATGATATTAGGCGGCGGTCCTAACAGGATCGGCCAGGGTATCGAGTTTGACTACTGCTGTGTTCACGCAGCTCTTGCTCTTAAGAAATTAGGCTTTGAAACTATCATAGTTAACTGTAATCCAGAGACAGTTTCAACAGACTATGATACATCCGACAAGCTTTATTTTGAGCCTCTTACACTTGAGGATGTACTTAGCATTTACAATAAAGAAAAGCCTTTAGGAGTTATAGCTCAGTTCGGTGGTCAGACACCTCTTAATCTTGCAGCAGACCTTGAGAGAAACGGTGTTAAAATACTTGGAACCTCTCCTTCTGTTATTGACCTTGCAGAAGACAGAGATCAGTTCCGCGCAATGATGGAGAAGCTTGATATACCGATGCCTGAATCAGGAATGGCAACAACCGTAGACGAGGCAATAGAGATCGCGCATAATATCGGTTATCCGGTTATGGTTCGTCCTTCCTACGTTCTTGGCGGACGCGGAATGGAAGTCGTATATGATGATGACAGCATGACAGATTACATGAATGCAGCTGTCGGAGTAACACCTGACCGTCCTATCCTTATAGACCGTTTCCTTAATAACGCTTTGGAATGTGAGTCAGATGCCATTGCTGACGGTGCTCATGCATTTGTACCGGCAGTTATGGAGCATATCGAGCTTGCCGGTGTCCATTCAGGAGACTCGGCATGTATCATCCCTTCACTCCACATTTCAGAAGAAAATGTTAAGACTATCAAAGAGTATACAAGAAAGATCGCTGAGGAAATGCATGTTCGCGGACTTATGAATATGCAGTATGCTATAGAAAACGGCAAGGTATATGTATTAGAGGCTAATCCTCGTGCATCACGTACAGTACCTTTGGTTTCTAAGGTATGTAACATCCGTATGGTTCCTCTTGCAACAGATATAATAACAAGTGAGCTTACAGGCCGCCCATCTCCTGTTCCTGAGCTTAAGGAACAGCACATTCCTTACTTTGGAGTTAAGGAGGCAGCCTTCCCATTCAATATGTTCCAGGAGGTTGACCCTATACTCGGACCTGAGATGCGTTCTACCGGTGAGGTGCTTGGACTTTCACAGGCATCATACGGTGAAGCATTTTACAAGGCACAGGAGGGTGTTCAGTCTAAGCTTCCTCTTAAGGGTACGGTACTCATTTCCGTTAACCGCAAGGATAAAGAATTCGTTGTTGATGTTGCAAAAAGCTTCAAGGATGACGGCTTTAATATTCTTGCTACCGGCAATACCTACGAGCTTATAAATGATGCGGGAATAGAGTGTACGAAGATCAAGAAGCTCTATGAAGGACGTCCGAATATACTTGACGCGATTACCAACGGCGAGATTGATCTTATCATCAACTCTCCTGTCGGCAAAGACAGTGTTCATGATGACAGTTATCTTAGAAAAGCTGCCGTCAAGGCAAGAATTCCTTACATTACAACTATCGCTGCCGCCCGTGCAACAGCCGAAGGAATCAAATATGTCAATGAGCATAAGACCGGTGAGATCGCTTCATTACAGGAGCTTCACTCAAAGATTACAGATAAGTAAATATCCAAATAAAAAGGTTATGCACTCACCGTGCATAACCTTTTTTATTTGTCCGCCTTTTACTGCTGCAATTCAACCTGTTATTTTCAGATTAAATTAATACAGCTAACACCATACTTCTTTCTGATTGAATTAACGCAATCAAATCTCTATATAAGTAACTCTTATCCTACACTGTATAGATTACTCCTCCGAAATATTCAGGATCACCATTATCATCAACAAGTATAAAGCCTTTGGTATAGCAGATCACATACTGTCCGTTTCTATTCTTTACTCTGTGTCTTAATGAACTGACTTTAGCCCGTGTTGAAAATGTTTCCTCTACTGCCCTTCTGTATTCTGCGATATCATCAGGATGCACCAGTCTTCCCCATTCTTCACCTGCACAATACATATAATCAGAAGACATATTAAAGTCATCAACCAGTTTAAGAGACCATCGTGAATAGTCATATTTCATATCGCAGACATATACATAATCACTTTCTGATACAGTATAGAGGATCTCAAACATATTATCGAGCTTTCTCTTGCTGTATAAAGGTAATTCCATACCCTTTTCCATACTATGGAAAACCTTAATCTCTTTATCCGACTTCAATGACTTCTTATTCTCATACATCATTGCATCGGCTCTGTTAAACACCTCAGAAAAATCCTTGTCTTTCCCGGGATCATATATGGCTATACCACTTGCTACTACCGGACCTGATTTAGTTCTGCTGTTCTCTGCAACCTGACCACGAAACTTGTTTAATAATGCATCACGTTCAGAATAATCACCGCTTATCAATATTGCTGCAAACTCATCACCACCGATACGGAACACAGGACTATGTGCAAATGTCTGACAAATAAGCTTACTTGTCTTTTGTATGTATTCATCACCCATACCATGACCTCTGGTATCATTTATATGCTTAAGGTCATTAAGATCACATATAACAAGCGCAAACTTCAATTCCTTGTCAGCATCATCGATCCTCTTCTGTATGGAATCCTTCATCTCCTTATATGCATTGGCATTCCTGATACCTGTAAGCTCATCACGTCGTGCCTTATCATTAGCAGATTTCAAGGATTTCTCATGCTCCATGTCAGCTCTTTGTT
>OMSZ01000146.1 GCA_900313855.1 uncultured Eubacteriales bacterium | reverse complement strand
GTCGTGATACATGAGTTTGCCAACGGGATAGATACGACACTCGGAACAAGGGGTGATGAGGAGCAGAAGGGGTATGGCAATTCCACGACGATAGCCTATGATGTTAAGCTTGCCGAGGATGCATACGCGGTAATAAGAAGGCTTTGTGAGAAGGTGTGCGCAAGACTTCGTGCGGATGAGGTTCAGGCGACGGTACTTTCGGTTGAGATAAAGGACAGTAATTTTTCTGTCCGCAGACATCAGAGAAGCCTGCTGTCACCAACCAATGTGACATCCGAGTGCTATAAAACGGCATGTGAACTATTTGATGAATTGTGGGACGGTTCGCCAATAAGATTGTTGGGAGTAACAGCGAATAAGGTTACTGACAGCGGAATGCGGCAGATGAATCTCTTTGATATGGATACGCATGATAAAATGCAGAATCTTGATAAGGCACTTGATTCGATCAGAAATAAATACGGAGACGGAGCGATTCAAAGAGGGAATATGCTAAAATGACCGAAGTGGAACGAAGACGTCAACACGGAGCCGCCAGGCGACGTGCTAAAGTAAGGTTCTCAAAAGAGAATCACATAAGCCCCTGCAGGCGATACTCGGTAAGTCTTGCCGCAACTACTCTGTGATATTTCTCGTATTTTGCAAAACGTCTTTCATCGCGCTCTGTAGGGTACGGAATACGGTCACGATTAAGGTTGTCTTCAAGGTCATAGAGCTTGACCTGGGTCGCAAGAGGATTAGTTATCACTCTGTCGATGAAATCACCGTATTCTTCGCCATCACGCTTAGTCAGACAATCAAGGGCAGCAAGGACATCCTCGGTAAAGCCTTCAAGGCGAAGCATGTCTATGGTCACAGGAGTATCCTCGACTACATCATGAAGAATTCCTATGATCTGTTCGGTTTCATTTTTTCCGCGAAGCATAACACGGATCGGATGAAGAATGTAGATCTTCCCCGCTTTATCAATCTGTCCTCTGTGTGCTTCGACCGCGATTTCGATGGCTTTCTCGAGCATATTAATCTCCTTGTGAAATGTGTGGCATGCGTTTTTGGATGCTGATCAATTTGCAATTTTACCGGCGATAATTGTACCATGACAGATACTGCCGGTGACATTATGAAAAGTAACCAAGGTCATAATACTATATGTGACAATAATTCACAAGCAGTAATAATTACAAATGTTTCCGTGTATAACAGGAAAGATTAGGTTGGATTGTAGAAAAATTAAAAAAGGTAGTGACATTTTGCAAGAAATGTTGTAGAATGCTTTAAGTGAGTTGTTAAGCCCTGTAAATGATATGCGGGGAACAACATATATCGGGATGTGGCTCAGTTTGGCTAGAGCGCCACATTAGGGATGTGGAGGTCGCAGGTTCAAGTCCTGTCATTCCGATTGGTTAAGAACCGAAAGTCTTGATACATAAGGCTTTCGGTTTTTTGTTTTTTGATAAATCTTCTTTTTGGGGAACAAATCAGTTCTATTTTAAAAAATAACACCTGTTCGTATTATTTGACTAATTGTTTATAGTAAGCTACAATAAAGCTATAAAGAAATAAGTAATTACAAGGGAGAAAGTTATGGGTAAATCTACTAAAAAGAGCACTATCAATCAGGGAGCGATCTATGATGCGAGGCAGCTTGGCGCACCGAAGATGATGGTTCTCGGTATTCAGCATATGTTTGCGATGTTTGGCGCAACGGTGCTTGTGCCGCAGCTTACGGGACTTAGTGTTTCAGCAACACTTCTTTTTGCGGGGCTTGGAACTCTTTTATTTCATTTTATTTCTAAAGGAATGGTACCTGCATTTCTGGGTTCATCATTTGCATTTCTTGCAGGATACGGAGCGATAGCACCGAATGGTGAAAAGGAGCTTCTGCCTTATGCCTGCTTTGGAGTTGCAACGGCGGCAATCCTTTATTTTGTTCTTGCGGGACTTATCAAGGCCTTCGGCGTTAAGCGCGTAATGAAATTCTTCCCTCCTGTAGTAACGGGACCGATAATTATTGCGATAGGACTTACGCTTTCACAGTCGGCAGTTGATAACTGTTCTGCGAACTGGATTGTGGCGTTGGTTGCCATAGTTATTGTTGTTGTATGTAATATATGGGGAAAGGGAATGATAAGAGTTATTCCGATCATCCTCGGCGCACTCGGTTCTTACATTACGGCTGTTCTTATGGGAGAGGTTGATTTCTCGGGAATTAAGAGTGCGGCATGGTTCGGACTTCCCGTTCGTATGGAGGATACGGTCTTTGCTATATTCAAATCACCGGATACATCGCTTCTTATAACAGCGGTAATTACAATAATGCCGATTGCTATCGCTACAATGATGGAGCATATCGGTGATATAGCAGCTATTTCTTCAACTGTTAACAGGAATTTCTTTGAGGAGCCGGGACTTCACAGAACACTGGTCGGAGACGGTCTTGCAACGCTTGTTGCTTCGCTTTTTGGCGCTCCGGCTAATACGACATACGGTGAGAATACCGGAGTTCTTACCCTTTCAAGGGTATATGATCCGAGAGTTATCCGTATCGCTGCCTGCATAGCTATTGTATTCTCATTTTCTCCAAAGTTTGCTGCAGTGATAAGTTCAATGCCAGCGGCAACTTGTGGTGGTATTTCAATAGTACTTTATGGTATGATATCAGCAGTTGGTGTTCGTAATGTTGTTGAGAATCAGGTTGATTTTAAGGAGTCAAGAAATGTTATCATAGCAGCGCTTATACTTGTGCTTTCTATAGGTGTTAAGTATAGCGCAGCGGGAGCTATCAATATCAATATAGGTGAGATCAATATTGGTCTTTCCGGTCTTGCGGTGGGTGCACTTGTGGGAATTTTGCTCAATGCACTTCTTCCTGATTTCTCTACTGAGGATGTGAACGAGGGCAAGGAGCCGAAGCCTTTGAAATGACGGCTCATATCATATGAAAAAGATATAATTTTATGAAAAAAGAGCACGAAGATAATGCTTAATAGAATAAAAAAGGAGACGGTATTATGATTACAGAGAACGTAACATTTTTAGATCACCCTTTGATCCAGCACAAAATATCGATGCTAAGGGATGAGAGAACAGGAACTAATGAGTTTCGTAAATTGGTGGAGGAGATAGCGACGCTTATGGGTTATGAGGCGCTTCGAGATCTTCCGCTTGAGGATGTAGAGGTTAAGACTCCGATCGAGACGTGTATGACTCCTATGATCGCAGGAAAGAAGCTTGCTATTGTTCCTATATTAAGAGCCGGACTTGGAATGGTTAACGGAATTACATCTCTGGTGCCTACGGCTAAAGTCGGTCATATTGGCCTTTGCAGAAATGAAGAGACTCACGAACCGGAGGAGTATTATTGTAAGTTGCCTAATCCTATTGAGCAGAGAACTATCGTTGTATGTGATCCTATGCTTGCGACAGGTGGTTCTGCAGTTGCGGCAGTTGATTTTATAAAGGAAAGACATGGTAAGAATATTAAGTTTATGTGTATAATAGCAGCACCGGAGGGAATCGACAGACTTATGAAAGCACATCCGGATATTCAGCTTTATGTTGGACACCTTGACAGATGTCTTAATGACGATGCTTATATTTGCCCGGGTCTTGGTGATGCAGGAGATAGGATTTTTGGAACTAAATAATTAAATTGTAAAGGCCGGGTTTCTGCTGCGGTTTGACGGTATGATGTGACCGGATAATCCTACCAAATGTACAGAAGAAAAATAAGTGAATTTTGGAAAAACATAATTTTTTTATTTGCAATTATGGATGTAGTTGTGCTATAATACATTTAAGATTTTTGTATAAAATCTTTTCCTACTTCCCCAGACTACACTTACCCCAAGTAATTAACGGTCTGGGGAATATTCTTTTTATTCTATTCACATCCTATTGCACATTTGCATATATTGTATTATCAGTCGTGTATAATAATGCCCTTGTTTCATTGCGCAGATGAAAATGGCCGGTCTATGCCGGAAAGTCTATTATGATCTGTATTAAAGTACGACTCGCATTGAACATTGGCTTGATAATAAATGAAGGTACTTAAAGATGAAGGATAGATACAGACATTTTTACAAGACTGCTACGAGAAAGAAACACGGTAAGACTAACAAAGCAGCACGTAAAAATACTACCGGTACAGCACGTAAGGAGACTGGCAGGACTGGAAGTAAGAGGACTGTACTTACAAAGAAACAGCGGGTTCTTGCGAGACTGACTATAGGTACACTGCTTATATTTGTCGGTATTGTTGTGGTCGGAGGATTGATCAATTTTATGAAGGATGTGAGAAAGAGCCGGCAGGAGGATGAGCCTAAAGAGCAGGTTGTCAATGTGCCGGAGCTTATAGGGGTTGCGGACAGATTTCCTGATCTTCCGATAACTGAAGACTTTCTATCTATCAACGAATACTCACGACCGGGACTTGCTCTTTCCGGTAATCCGCAGTACATAGTGATACATTATACAGCTAATCCGGGTTCGACGGCTAAGCAGAACCGGGATTATTTTGAGGGTCTTAAAGACTCACATAAGACCTACGCGAGCGCCCAATTTGTTATAGGCTTAGAGGGCGAGATCGAACAATGTGTACCCTGTAATGAGATGGCTTATTGTTCTAACAGCTTAAATGATGTCTGTATTTCAATTGAGCTTTGCCACCCTGATGAAGGTGGGAATTTCAATGATGCAACTTATAATAACTGTGTAAGTTTAGTGGCAAGGCTGATGAACTATTATCATATGGATATGGATCATTTGATAAGACATTATGATGTGACAGGAAAAAACTGTCCGAAATACTTCGTAGAGCATTCGGACAGGTGGCAGGTCTTTAAAGATTATGTTGAAGAATATCGTGAAAAATATCGCAAGGAGGATAAGACCCTTACAAGCGGAGAGGATTAAACCATGATCATAACCTGAACTTAACCTGTACAGGCTCTCTTAAATTCTGTCCGCCGCGGGACTTCACCTTCGTTGTGATATGCAGATAGTAATCGGTATTCTGCGCATATGGCTCTAATGGTTCTAATTCGATCTCCATGTTCTCGTCATCGTATTTGAACTTGGCAGCCATCTTAGCGCCTGTTTCACTCTCTACGTACAGATTGTCTGAATTGATGGTAGATGGATCTAATGCCGTAGTAAAACGACATCTCCATATAAAATTACCGGTTTTGAAACTTAAGTTCTGTTTAACACGATGCTCATATCCCTTTGGAACATCTTCTATCTCAATATAATTCTTTGCCATATCGTCGGAAACCTCCTTACTAATGTAATAAGATAAAAATATTTTAACATGAACTTTAAGATTACGCCATATTAATTATTGCTAATTTTAATATAAATTAATTGTCATTATTTATATTCTAATCCGACAAGGAATGCCTTCTGGTTGATCTCTATTGTCTTTGGCGGAACGGTGTTCTCAATAACCTTAAGCCAGTCCTCCTTTGAGAAATCCATATGCTGTGCGGCAAGTCCCAATACAATGTTGTTGAATACTCTCGGATTGCCAAGCTTTATGGCCTCTGCAGATGCATCAATTGAATATACCTTGTAGGTCTTTGAGAGATTCTCGATAATGTTCTCCGGGTACTGTGCGGCACCTGTAACAACTGTTATCGGATCCATTCTCTGATCGTTTATTATAAGAGCTCCGTCAGGCTTTAAGAAATGTGCATAGCGAAGCGCCTCAAGACGCTCGAATGCGATAAGCACGTCAGCCTGACCTTCTTCAACGATAGGCTCGCTTACCTTTTCTCCATAACGTACAAATGTTACAACGGAACCACCACGCTGTGCCATTCCGTGAACCTCTGATAATTTTACATCATATCCTGCGGTAAGAATGATACCGCCGAGTATTCGGCTTGTAAGCAGTGTTCCCTGACCGCCTACGCCAACGATCATTATATTCTTTGTTTCACTCATCTATATACCCTCCCTTACTTCTCTACTGTCTCGATCGCTTCGAACGGACAAAGGTTCTTGCAGAGTCCGCAGCCGTTACACATTGTAGGATCGATAGTAATAGTACCGTCTTCATTTCTTGTAAGTGCAGGACAGCCCGGCTTTAAGCACATGCCGCATTTCTTACATTTCTCGGGTACGGGTACACATTTATTCGGGAAGTGAACCTCCTTAAGAAGAGCGCAAGGTGACTTCGTGATGATAACTGAAACGGCATCACGCGCTGTCTCCTCCTTGATAACCTCTTCAAGCTTCTTGATGTCAAAGGCGTTGACCTCTTGAACATGCTCAATTCCCATAGACTTGCAAAGTCCCATGATATTGATCGCGGGAACAACTTCGCCCTGCAAGGTCTTGCCTGTTGCGGCGTGATCCTGATGACCGGTCATTCCTGTTGTTGAATTGTCAAGAATGATAACAGTTCCGGTTCCCTGGTTATATACCATGTTCATAAGTGAATTAACGCCTGTATGCATAAATGTTGAATCGCCGATAACGGCAACCCAGTTCTTGATATAATCCTTGCCCTTTGCCTTCTCCATACCGTGAAGAGAAGAGATTGACGCACCCATGCAGACTGTTGTGTCAACAACGGAAAGCGGAGCAACTGCGCCTAAGGTGTAGCAGCCGATATCACCGGCAGCATGGATCTTTAACTTGTTAAGTACCGTATATACGCTTCTGTGAGGGCAACCCGGACAAAGAAGAGGCGGACGGGCCGGAACCTCGGCAGGCTTGTTGATGTTAAGCTCCTGATTAAGAACAGTACGTCTTAACAGGTTTGCGCTGTACTCGCCCTGAAGTGTAAATGCTTCCTTGCCGATACACTTGATTCCCATTGCCTTAACCTGCTCCTCGATAACAGGTTCAAGCTCCTCAAATATGTAAAGGGTATCAACCTTTGAAGCAAATTCTGCGATAAGCTTCTTCGGAAGCGGATGAACAAGACCAAGCTTAAGAACTGATGCGCTCGGACAAGCCTCCTTAACGTATGTATAAGGGATACCACTTGTGATAAATCCGATCTTTGTATCATTTATCTCCATACGGTTAAGAGGGATATCCTTTGAAAAGCCCTCGTCCGCAACCGTAAGTGTGTTGGCATCCTCTGCCATATCCTTGATCCTCTGCTCAACAACTAAATGGCGCTTGATGGCATTGCCGGGCATCATAACGTTCTTTGCGATATTTCTCTCGTAAGGCTTATCCTCCGGAACGATACGATCCTCTAAGGCTACGAGTCCCTGCGAATGCGCAAGACGAGTTGTTGTACGGAGTACGATAGGTGTGTCATATTTCTCTGAAAGCTTGAATGCAAGCTTCATAAAGTCCTTTGCTTCCTGTGAGTCTGACGGCTCGAGCACCGGTACCTGAGCTGCACGGCAGATCTGCCTTGTGTCCTGCTCGTTCTGTGAGCTGTACATTCCCGGATCATCGGCAACAACGGCGACAAGTCCGCCGGTTGCTCCTATATAAGATACTGTATACATAGGGTCAGCGGCCACATTAAAGCCTACATGCTTCATGGATGCCATGGCGCGTACGCCGCTTATTGATGCTCCTATGGCTACCTCCATTGCGACCTTCTCGTTCGGAGCCCACTCGCAGTAAATCTCCGGATATTTGACCAAATTCTCGCTGATTTCAGTACTTGGGGTGCCGGGATATGCAGAAGATACCTTAACTCCTGCCTCATAAGCACCGCGGGCGATCGCCTCGTTGCCAAGCATAACTTTCTTCTCACTCATGAAAGTTTCCTCCTGATAATTATTCTCATCTCGTTCTTTATTGGTGAAGAGATAAACATATCCATTATAACGGAAATGATAAGATTTGTCATTAGGGAAATTGAAGAAATAATAATAGATTATTTGGTTATTTTGAGGTTTTTATGTTGATTAGAAATACGATAGGAGTTATAATGTAAATATCTATGGGTGTATTTATGAAAGACGGCATAGAAGCTGTCTGCTTTTTGTATTTGTATTGGTTTTGGTGAAAGGTTTATTTGAAGATTGCAATTGGGAGGAGTTTTATAATGGCGGATTGGGTTATAGTGGTGGATGATGATACTGCCAATCTTAAAATGGCGGGTCACATATTAAGTAAGAACGGTATGCGTGTTACGGCGCTTAAGTCGGGACAGGCTTTTCTTGATTATGTTAAGGAGAAGGGTTTTCCCGATGTTGTTTTGTTGGATATTTTAATGCCGGATATGAACGGCTTTGATACTCTTGTGAAATTCCGCGAGTTGGGAGGTCAGGCTAATGAGGTGCCTGTCATTTTCCTTACTGCCAATGATGATGAGGAGTCTGAGACTAAGGGCTTGTCGCTTGGAGCGATGGATTTTATCAAGAAACCATTTATGTCGGAGGTTTTAACTCTTCGTGTCAGACATATTATAGATCTTGTACATCTTCAGAGAAATCTTGAGGCTGAAGTCGAGAAGAAGACTTCGGAGAATCAGAAGCTTTTTCTTCATGTCGTTTCCACTCTTACAACGGCGATCGATGCTAAGGATACATATACCAACGGACATTCTAACCGTGTTGCGTTCTATGCCAAGGAGATTGCAAGAAGATATGGTTATTCTGAGAAGGAGCAGCATGATATTTATATGATGGGGCTTTTGCATGACGTTGGTAAGATAGGCGTTCCTGATACGGTTATCAACAAGCCGGCAAAGCTTACCGAAGAGGAGTTTGATGAGATCAAGAATCATCCGGTTATGGGTGCGAGAATTCTTAAGAATATTAAGGAGATGCCAAAGCTTGCAACCGGTGCGAGATGGCATCATGAAAGATACAGTGGCGACGGCTATCCCGATGGATTGATGGGAACGGATATTCCTGAGGAGGCAAGGATCATTGCAGTTGCAGACGCCTATGACGCTATGACTAGTAGAAGAAGCTACCGTAACATTCTTCCGCAGGGTATAGTAAAGGAAGAGATAGAGAATGGGCGGGGAACACAGTTTGATCCCGATTTTGCTGATATAATGCTTGAGATGATAGAAGAGGATATCGAATACAAGCTTCGTGAGGAATAGATAGAGAGGAAAGAAAGAGGTTATGGAGGAGAAGCTCAGGAATAACGAATTGTTTAAGACATCGCACGTGATGATTCTTATAAGCTATACTATTTTTTCTATTGTGCTGATGGTAGATACAGTGCTCCTGTCATGGGAAAAATGGGCTATTGTAATAGTTGCAGCGGGACTTATACTCAGCTGGGTGATACATATCCAGCAGAGGATACCGGGCTTTGTAAGACTATGGGTTCATTCCATCTGCATGATGGGAACATTTTTTTTCTATGGCATTCATTTTACAAGCATCTATGACCTTGCGGTGGTTATGGGGGCGCTTATTATAATATATACAATGACCGGCGTTAAACAGCTTATCAATATATGTGTG
>OMSZ01000121.1 GCA_900313855.1 uncultured Eubacteriales bacterium | reverse complement strand
TGTTTCTTCTTTGCACAGAAGTATCACACATCAATGAAGTATGTCGGACCTATCAGAAAGGAATTGGGATTTAGAACGGTATTTAATATCTTAGGACCTCTTACCAATCCGGGAATGCCTGCAATGCAGCTTCTTGGAGTTTATGACGAATATCTTGTGGCTCCACTTACACAGGTGCTTATCAGCCTTGGAATTAAGCGCGGTATGGTAGTATACGGACAGGATAAGCTTGATGAGATATCGCTGAGTGCACCGACAACAATAAGTGAGATCAAAGACGGATGGTACAGAACAACGGTTATAAAACCTGAGGATTTCGGATTTGAAAGATGCAGCAAGGATGAATTAAAGGGTGGTACACCGGAAGAAAATGCAAAGATCACAAGAGACATTTTGGGTGGTGCTAAGGGACCTAAGAGAAATGCGGTGCTGCTTAACGCAGGAGCTTCACTTTACATTGGTGGAAAGGCTGAGAGCTTTAAGGATGGTGTAGAGCTTGCCGCTAAGCTTATTGATTCGGGTAAAGCGCTTGAGGTTCTTGATAAATTCATCGAGGTAAGCAACAGATAGATTATAGAGGAATTGAGGAGTTCTTATTATGAATATACTTGAACAGATTGCAGAGCACACAAGGGAGAGAATGGTCGTGGCAAAAAGGTCAAAATCCCTTGCTGACATTAAAAAAGAAGCGTATGAGCTTTCACGAATGGATTTTGCATTTGAAAATGCTTTAAAGGGGGATGATATCTCTTTTATTTGTGAGTGTAAGAAGGCATCTCCCTCAAAGGGGATAATCGCAGAGGATTTCAGATATCTTGAGATTGCAAAGGAATACGAGAAGGCAGGCGCTTCCTGCATATCTGTTCTTACCGAACCGAAATGGTTTTTGGGAAAAGACGAATATTTGAAGGAGATAACGGCTTCGGTTTCAATTCCTTGTATTCGTAAGGATTTTACTGTGGATGAGTATATGATATATGAAGCGAGACTTCTTGGGGCATCGGCTGTTCTCCTTATATGTTCCATTTTATCAAAGGAGCAGATTAAAGAATACTTAGCTATATGTGATGAGCTAAAGCTTTCTGCACTGGTGGAAGCACATGATGAGAAAGAGGTTGAAACGGCGGTCTTATCAGGAGCAAGGGTCATAGGAGTGAATAACAGAAATCTTAAGGATTTTACTATCGATATAGATAACAGCAAAAGACTTAAGAAAATGATCCCGGAAAATGTTTTATATGTTTCTGAGAGCGGTGTGAGATCAAATGAGGATATCAAGGTGCTAAGAGAGATAGGGGCTGATGCTGTTCTTGTCGGAGAGGTGCTTATGAGGGCGGCAGACAAGAGGAAAAAGCTTGATGAGCTTAGGGCCTGATGAGCGTAAAATTAAAGGATTGGTTGTTTATGTAGTGGCAGATCATATCATTTACATCAGGCAATGATGGGAAAGGAAGAGGAAAATGACAAATCAGAACGGAAGATTCGGAATTCATGGCGGGCAGTATATTCCGGAAACATTAATGAATGCGGTTATAGAGTTAGAGAATGCTTATGAGCATTATAAAAATGATAAGGAATTTAATAAAGAGCTTGAAACTCTTTTTAATGAATATGCGGGCAGACCATCAAGATTATATTATGCAAAAAAGATGACTGAGGATCTTGGCGGTGCAAAGATCTATCTTAAGAGAGAAGATCTTAATCATACCGGAGCGCATAAGATCAATAACGTATTAGGACAGGCGCTGCTTGCAAAGAAAATGGGAAAGACCAGATTGATAGCCGAGACAGGCGCCGGTCAGCACGGTGTTGCTACAGCGACTGCTGCAGCGCTTATGGGAATGGAATGTGTTGTTTTCATGGGCGAGGAGGACACAAAAAGACAGGCGTTAAATGTATATCGTATGCGGCTTTTGGGAGCTGATGTCATACCGGTAAAATCCGGTACGGCAACTCTTAAGGATGCTGTTTCAGAAGCAATGAGGGAGTGGACTTCACGTATTGCTGATACACACTACTGCTTAGGCTCGGTAATGGGACCTCATCCGTTCCCGACAATTGTAAGGGATTTTCAGGCAGTTATCTCTAGAGAGACAAAGCAGCAGATCCTTGAAAAGGAAGGCAGACTTCCGGATGCTGTTATTGCCTGTGTTGGCGGTGGCTCAAATGCTATCGGAAGCTTCTATCATTTTATCGGTGATGAGAGTGTACGACTTATAGGCTGTGAGGCTGCAGGAAGAGGTGTTGATACATTTGAGACGGCAGCTACGATAGCAACGGGAAGGGTTGGAATCTTCCATGGAATGAAATCATATTTCTGTCAGGATGAGTACGGACAGATCGCACCTGTATATTCTATTTCGGCAGGTCTTGATTATCCGGGAGTGGGACCTGAGCATGCCCATCTTCATGACATAGGAAG
>OMSZ01000155.1 GCA_900313855.1 uncultured Eubacteriales bacterium | reverse complement strand
GTTGTTCTTGAATGTGTACCTGCAAAGATTGCCGAGCTTGTTACAAAAGAGATTAATATTCCTACGATAGGAATAGGAGCCGGAAATGTATGTGATGGACAGGTGCTTGTATATCAGGATATGCTCGGAATGTTCTCTGATTTTACACCGAAATTCGTCAAACGCTTTGCGGATATCGGAGAGATCATGAAGGAAGCATTCATGAACTATGATAAGGAAGTTAAAGCAGGCACATTTCCTGAGAAGAAACATGAATATACAATTGATGATGATGTGTTGGCAAAGCTGTATTAAAAAATAGTAGAAAGGAAGTACAAAAATATGATAATATCAGGTAGTATCAAAGATACAAGAGCACAGGTTAAGGAGTGGAAGAAACAGGGACTATCAGTTGGTCTTGTTCCTACAATGGGATATCTTCACGAGGGACATAAGAGTCTTATAGAAAGAGCCAGAAAAGAAAATGACAAGGTTTGCGTAAGTATATTCGTCAATCCTATGCAGTTCGGTCCTAATGAGGATCTTGACAGCTATCCAAGAGATTTAGAAAGGGACTCAAAAATCTGTGAGGAAGCAGGAGTTGATCTTATATTCCATCCTGAAGTGGAGGAAATGTATAATCCAAACTTCTGTGGTTTTGTGGATATGCATACATTACCTGAAAAGCTCTGTGGAGCAAGCCGTCCCGTACATTTTCGCGGTGTGCAGACAGTTGTTTCAAAGCTTTTCCATATCATGCCGGCAGACAGAGCATATTTCGGACAGAAGGATGCGCAGCAGCTTGCTATAATAAGACGTATGGTTATCGACCTTGATTTTGACATAGAGATAATAGGATGTCCGATAATCCGCGAGGAAGACGGACTTGCAAAGAGTTCAAGAAATACTTACCTTTCTAAGGAAGAACGCGCACAGGCAGTTATTCTTAATCAGTCTCTAGAGGAAGCTATGAAGGCAATAGATGCAGGAGAGAAGGATGCTGCTAAGGTAAAAGCAATCATTACCGATAAATTAAACACCTGTCCTCTTGCAAAAATCGATTATGTTGAGGTCGTAAGCTTTGACACGATACAGCCGATAGAGAAGGTTGAGGGAGCAGTGCTTATCGCGATAGCAGTGTATATCGGAACCACAAGACTTATTGATAATCGTATTATTATGTAATTGTTAATAATAATTATTATTGCAGAATTAACGAAAAGTGGTCAATTGAATGTGTTATAAGGATAGATAGAATATAAAAATCGGAGGGAAAATACATGTTGGTTAATATGTTGAAAGGAAAGATTCATCGTGCGGTTGTTGTACAGGCTGAGCTTAACTATGTCGGCAGTATCACGATCGACCCTGTTCTTATGGAGGCAGCAGGAATTCTTGAATACGAATATGTTCAGATTGCGGATGTTGAGAATGGAAACCGATTTGAAACCTATGTGATCGCAGGTGAGGAAAACAGCGGCATGATATGCTTAAATGGTGCCGCAGCCCGTCAGGTCTCTGTCGGTGATCATGTAATCATCATGTGCTATGCCCAGATGACTCCTGAGGAAGCAAAAGAACATAAACCACATGTAGTATTTGTTGACTCCGATAATCATATCGCCAAGCTCTCACGCTACGAAAAGCATGGAGAACTAAGCCCGATATTATAAATGAATGATAATATTTGATATACTACTGTGAATGTGTGAATGGCGTTTGCAACGCGAGCGCAATCCCCTCTCTCTTAGCGAACACGGAGTTTGAGGTAAGAGACAGGGCATGCCTTGTGCTGCGGGTCCCGAAGCAATTATGACTGTAATCGGAGGCACTCAAAAAGTGCAAAGCTTCGTAATTGCCGTGCCATCAGAAAGTGAGGTGCAAACAATGCTTAAAGGTAAAACCATAGTCCTTGGAGTGACAGGCTCCATAGCTGCATATAAGATCGCAAATCTTGCAAGTATGCTTGTCAAACAGCATGCGGATGTCAATGTTATAATGACAAAGAATGCGACTAATTTTATTAATCCGATAACCTTCGAGACACTTACATCTAACAAATGTCTGGTAGATACCTTTGATCGTGATTTTCAGTTTAATGTAGAGCATGTTGCACTTGCAAAAAGAGCCGACATTTTTATGGTTGCTCCGGCATCGGCTAATGTTATCGGTAAGATTGCCGGTGGCATTGCTGATGATATGCTTACAACTACAATAATGGCGTGCAAGGCTCCGAAATATATTGCGCCCGCAATGAATACCAATATGTATGAGAATCCAATTGTTCAGGATAACATAAAGAAGCTTAAAGATTACGGCTATAATATAATCACACCGGCAACAGGCTATCTTGCCTGCGGTGATACCGGCGCCGGAAAGCTTCCGCCTGAGGAGGAGCTGTTTGCCTATATTATGCGGGAACTTCGTTATGAGAAGGATATGAAGGGTAAGAAGGTTGTTGTAACGGCAGGACCTACAAGGGAGGCAATAGATCCTGTTAGATTTATCTCTAACCATTCTACCGGTAAGATGGGATATGCGATAGCGAAATGCGCAATGGAACGGGGAGCAGATGTTACTTTGATAACGGGTGAGACTATAATTGCAAAACCTATGTTTGTTAAGATAATAAATGTTACTAGCGCGGCAGATATGTTTGAGGCAGTAAAGAGTGAGGCGGAAGATGCGGATATTGTAATAAAGGCTGCGGCGGTGGCAGATTATACTCCTGTCGATGTTGCGGATGAAAAGCTTAAGAAAAGCGATGCTGATATGTCAATTCCTCTTAAGAGAACAACCGATATATTGAAGTATCTTGGTGAGCATAAGAAGGAAGGGCAGATCCTTTGCGGCTTTGCAATGGAGACACAGGATCTTATAAAGAATGCCAGAAAGAAACTTGAAAGTAAAAATGCCGATCTTATTGTTGCCAATAATCTTAAGGTTTCAGGTGCAGGCTTTGGAACTGAAACCAATGTGGTAACATTTATTGAAAAAAACAACATCACAGAGCTTCCTATAATGAGCAAGGATGAGGTCGCGGGAAAGCTTATAGATAAGCTTTTGTCTTTATAGGAAAGTCGTAAATATAATTTGCCATTTTATGTCAATTCTGATAGTCAATAACATTATAAAAGTTTTTATAGTCAATTTTTAAAAATTGTGGTAAAATAATCATAATAGTGGGCATTAGTAATTGCTTTTTTGGATATTTCTACCAAATTTAAATTATAACTGCACATTTTTATAATTACGATATTACAGCGTTGACTACGGATGGTTAATTATAGATGATTTACAATGTAGATTATGAGATTTGTACAATTCTATTTATGGTGTTCTTTCTTGTGATGATCTTTACAAGGAAGGGTATTATTGACTTTCAGCACAGGATCTTCAGGGTGTATGTACTTGTAAGTTTTACAAATACATGTCTTGATGTTATAACATGTAAGATGCTTGAAGATATTTCACGTTTTCCGTTTTGGATCAATTATATTCTTAATTCTGCATTTCTAGTGTTGCAGTGCGTTATTCCTACAATTTTCCTAATGTATGTATACTTCAAGGTTCAAAGGATTGAGGCTAAGATAGGAAGATATTTCTATGCTGTTTGGATTCCTGTAGCCATTGGAGTTTTTCTTGTAATTACATCATATTTCAGCCATTATATATTCTATATTGACGAAACAGGATATCATCATGGAAGCTTTCATATTTATCTATATATCAATGTGGCTTTCTATGCGTTAGCGTCCATTTTATACACTATATCATACAGAAAGATATTAAAACAAAGGCAATGTATAATTACTTTTGTAATAATATTCTGTGCCATGGCGCCGGTCATAGTTCAGTTCTTTTTCCAGAATTATATGCTGGCAGGAGTCGGAAGTGCCTTATCGGTATTTGTAATGTATTTTACGGATGAGAATCAGGAGATTTATGAGGATACGGTTACTAATGCGCTTAACAGGGAAGCGTTCATACAACATGTTTATATGAACATGGATAGAAAACTTCCGGAGCAGATATTTGTTATAGCTCTTGATAATTTCAAACTGATCAATGAGATGCATGGTGTTGAGGGTGGTAATGAGATCATGCAGATACTGGTTTCTTCTCTTGCTGATGAGTACGGTGAAAACCATGTCTATCGTTTTGGCGGAGATATTTTTGTTGTGGTTCTTGAAGAAAAGACAGAGGGTGCTAAGGAGCTTGACATTATAAGAAGAATCGTTTCGCGAAGAATGCATTTATCTGATAATACCACTGCGGAGATGACGGCGTGTATCTGTCTTTTGCATACTATCCATATTCCACAGAGTAATCTTGTACAGACGATAGAGCAGGCGATATTTAAAGTAAAACGCAAAGGAAAGGGACAATTCATAGAGGTTGACGAGGATGCTACCGAGGATATGCACAGATTGATCGCAGTTGAGCAGGCACTTCTTGAAAAGGTCGAATCAGGAAGGTTTGAGGTGCATTATCAGCCTATATTTGATACGCATACAAAGCGCTTTCATTCAATGGAGGCTTTGGCCAGATTAAATGTATACGGATACGGTTATGTATCTCCTGAGGAGTTCATTTTAATAGCGGAGAAGAATGGAACGATCTTAAAGATCGGTCTGCTGGTATTAGAAGAGGTCTGCAGGTTTATTTCGGAAAACAATTTAAGAGAAAAGGGAATTGAGTTTATAGAAGTTAATCTTTCGGTTGTTCAGTGTATGCAGGATTCAATATGTCAGGATATTATGAACATTCTTAACAAATATGACGTTCCGCCTTCGATGATCAATCTTGAGATTACTGAGAGTGCTGCGGCAGATTCGGAAGAGAAGCTTGTAAGGAATATGGCAAGACTTGCGCTTACGGATATAACATTCTCTCTTGATGATTACGGTTCGGGATTTTCAAATATCAATTATATTGTTGACCTGCCGTTTTCAATTGTCAAGCTTGATAAATATATTGTGTGGGCGGCAATGAGGAATGTTACCTCTAGAAGAGTAATAGAACATACGGTGGCAATGTTTAAGTCAATTAATCTTAATATTGTTGCTGAAGGAGTGGAGGATATTGAAATGGTGAAGATATTGACCGATATGGGCGTTGATTATCTTCAAGGCTTTTATTTCTCCCGTCCGGTGCCAAAGGAACAGCTTTTGTTATGTCTTGAACAGGACTATATTGATAAGAAATTAAATCCAAAGAAAAATGATAAGGAGGAAAAGGTTAATGTTTAAAGTCAAATTCGGAAAAAGTATCAGAGCGCAGCTTCTTATCAGTTTTTTCTTTATTGTATTTCTGATGATCCTTACGAGCATCGCCAGCATTTATTATGTGCGTAAGGTGTATGATGTAGGTAATAAGATCTATACTACCAATGTTCAGACGGTGGATTATCTCAATCTCCTTAATATTAATATAAGGAGAATTGACAAATTTATCGGTTATCTGCTTAATGAAAAAAGCGGAATGACACTGGAAAAATGTAACGAAGCGCTTGAGGAGATTCAGCAAGAGAATACCCGGCTTATATTCAAGTATGAGAATCTTGATTATGGCGAAGAAGAGAGAAAAACATATGATAAATGTAAGTTGAGTTTCGTTTATTTTACTAAAGATGTTCAGAATGTAATTGATCTTTATGCAGAAGGTAAGGTTGAGGAGGCCAGAGAGCTCTATTATAATGATATGACTAAGGATGAAGATATTACATTAGAACTTTTAGAGAAGGTAGCCGATATAGCAACGGAGAATGCGATTATTTATGATCGGAATAATTATGACAGCTACCGTAAAGTGGTTTTGGCGATTGTTGCCACGATGGTATTAACTACTGTTTTGGCAGTTATGATAGCTTTTCGCGTAAGCAACTCATTTACCGACAAATTAAATGTCATCCAGAGGTGGGCAAAACGAATATCCGAATATAATGTATCTGAGGATATTGATGAACTTAAGGGGGATGAATTTGGTATTACAACTAAAGCCTTAAATGATTCACAGTTCATGATAAGAGATCTTGTTGAGAAGATTATGGAGGAGTCTGCGGTTATATCCGATACGGGTAAAGAGGTTTCAAGCTCTATCAGAAAAACAAAGAAACGTATGGAGGATATGAATCTTTTTGTACTTAAGTTAAGTGATGATGAGAAGGCTACTGCGGAGCATTTGATGAATTTGATGATTGAGAATTCTGTGTCAATGGAGCTTCTGTCTAATATGAAGGAGCTGCTTAATACGATTGATAGTATTACAAAAAATCGTGAGGATTTCTGTAAGGAATTAAGCAGTATGGCTGTTTATATGGAACAGATAGCAATTACCTCCGATTATCAGAATAAGTTAGCTGAGACGCATAGGGAACAGGTTGGCAAATTTAAGGTTAAGAAGGATGTATAGCAATATCTCAGCAGACAAACTAAGAAGCAATGGAATTAGAATGTTTTTGGTGAATTTTAACTTGAAGTCAACTGTCTCATTAAGCTTTTTCATTGATGTAAGAGAAAGAAACAGATAACCGCAGAATAATCCGATTATGTATCCGGTTATTCCTATGCGTGGTATTGCAAACAGAATGAAGCCTATTCTGATTCCTGTTGAGAGTACGGTAAGGAGAAGGTTGTGGGAAGCATGACCTAATCCGTTGAGAATACTTGCAATGGTAGTTGCCAAGTATATCAGCGGGCATAGTAAGGAAAGCTGGTATAGAAATATTCCGGCTTCTTTGTTGTTAAAGAACAGGTTTCCTATTAGCTTTCCATATATGAAGAAGGTTGATCCGGATATTATTCCTATGATAAGACAGAAGCTTATGCTTTTTTCACACAGTCTTGATATATAGGTTTTGTTAAGGCTTGAACTTGCTCCCGATACTGCAGGAAGAAGCATGATGGATAAAGAATTGGTTATGGTTGCCGGAAACATGATAAATGGAAAGGACATTCCGGTAAATATTCCGTATATTTCAAGACTTGCAGCAGAGCTATGGTAAAACTTCAAAAG
>OMSZ01000291.1 GCA_900313855.1 uncultured Eubacteriales bacterium | reverse complement strand
GAAGACTGTAGAGTATCGTTCGGAAAATACTTCTGAAGAGAATCCGGTAATTCCCGATACTGTAAGCGATGTGGGCAATACCTATAAGGTTAGTGCTATAGCAAAGGGAGCCTTCAAGAACAATAAGAAGATTAAGACTGTAACAATCGGTAAGAATGTAGAAACTATAGGGGCTGAGGCCTTTTCAGGTTGCTCGAATCTTCAGACGGTAATCTTTAAAGGTGATAATACTAAGGTTATCGGAGCAAAGGCATTTTATAAATGCACCAAGATAAAGAAGATTGTTATTCCGTCATCTGTAAACAAGATTGGCAAGCAGGCGTTCTTTGGATGCAAGAATTTGAAATCTATAACTGTTAAGACTTCTAAACTTAACAAAAAGAATGTTGGCGCTAAGGCCTTCAAGGGAACTCATAAGAAGGCAACCTTTAAGGTTCCTAAGAAGAAATTGACAGCTTATAAGAAGCTTCTTAAGTCTAAGGGCGCTGGTTCGAAGGCGAAATTCAAAAAGTGATTGCAAGGTTATGATAAATGAAACTTTGTATGACACATATATTTAGAATAATTATGAGAGGGTTATGATATGCGAATAGGTGTAGGTAGAAAAAAGATTAGAATGGGAGATCTTCTTGTTGCAGCAGGAGCGATCACGGAAGATGAATTGCAGCAGGCTTTGGCACTGCAGAAGGAAAAGGGTACAAGACTTGGTAGGACTCTTCTAGAGAGTGGTCTTATCAGTCAGGAGTTGTTAGTAGCAACCCTGACACAGCAGTTGGGAGTTGAGTTTATTGATCTTAAGGGAGTTAAACTTGATGATGAGACTCTTGCGTTAATACCGGAGGATATAATTCTTAAGTATAAGGTTTTACCGATTGGATATGATGAGAATAATCCGAATCTGTTAAAGGTAGCTATGTCGGATCCGATGGATATCATTGCTATTGATGACCTGTCAATTATAACAGGTGCTCAGATTGAGGCAATGCTTGCTATGGAAGAGGACCTTGATGATGCTATAGCTAAGTTTTATGGTAATCATCAGGCTATGGAGGCTGCGGAGGCTTATCGTAAAGAGCGTGAGCAGGATATGCTTTCTCAGGCAGAGGAAGATGAGTATAATGCAGATATTGAGAATTCGCCTATCGTTCTTTTGGTTAAACAGATTCTTGAGGGCGGAGTAAGACAGAGAGCTTCCGATATTCATATCGAACCGTTAGAGACTTCGGTTCGTGTCAGATATCGTATTGACGGTGTTTTGAAACAGGTTATGTCCTATGATTATTCACTTCTTTCAGGAATATGTGCTCGTCTTAAAATTATGGGTGGTATGGATATTTCTGAGAAACGTAAACCACAGGATGGTCGTATATCTATCATGGTAGATAGGAAAGAGTTTGATATCCGTGTATCTATGCTTCCTACAGTATATGGTGAGAAGACGGTTATGCGTCTTACTTCGAAGGATGGTCTTACAAGACCTAAGTCCGGACTTGGTCTTTCGCCGGCAGAAGAGAAGGTATTTGATGGAATTCTTTCTAATCCGCATGGTATCATCCTTGTTACAGGACCTACAGGTTCCGGTAAATCAACAACACTGTATACAGCGCTTAGTGAGCTTAATACAGAGGAGGTTAACATAATCACGGTAGAAGATCCTGTCGAGGCTAATATCGACGGAATTAATCAGTGTCAGGTTAATGAGAAAGCAGATATGACATTTGCAGCAGCGCTTCGTTCAATCCTTCGTCAGGATCCGGACATAATCATGATCGGAGAGATTCGAGACGGTGAAACTGCTGATATTGCTGTTAAGGCCGCTATCACAGGACATTTGGTTGTGTCTACACTTCATACCAATTCGGCAGCATCTACAGTAACCCGTCTTATTGATATGGGTATTGAGCCTTATACAGCCGGTGATGCGTTGGTTGGTGTTATTGCCCAGCGTCTTGTAAGACGTCTCTGTACATGTAAGCAGCCTCGTTACGCGGAGCCTAATGAGAAGAGACTGCTTGGTATTCCTGAGGATCAGGAGGATGTTATTGTATATGAGCCTAATGGGTGTAACCTCTGTAATGATACAGGATTTGCAGGTCGAATCGGTGTATACGAGATGATGACGGTTACCCGTAGTCTTCAGCAGGTTATCGCTAAGAATGCACCTGCTAATGAGATTGAGAAGCAGGCTTTGAAAGAGGGTATGTCAACGTTAAAGATCAGCTGCTCAAGACATGTGCTTAACGGTATTACTTCGTTGTCAGAGATGAGAAAGATTGTATACGAAGCTGGAGATGAGTATTAATTGATATTAATATAAGACTATATAATAATTTGAAAGGGGTTTAAATATGATTGACATCAAAGAATTATTGGCGTTTTCAGTAGAACAGAAGGCATCCGATGTGCATCTTGCAGTCGGAATACCACCTAAGCTTCGTATTCATGGTAAGCTGATTGAGGTAGAGAGTCCGGCACTTACACCGGCAGATGCCGCGGAGATGATCGGAGCAACAATGCATGAGCGCCACAAACAGATCCTTAAGGAAAGAGGAGAGGTCGATTTCTCGTTTGACTCTGATGAGACAGGACGTTTCCGTGTTAACGTATTCATGGACAGAGGAAACATGGCTGCAGCTTACAGACGAGTTGAGACGGTTATCCCAAGACCTGATCAGTTGGGTATTCCAACAGAGGTTGTTGAACTTTATAAGAGAAAGAGAGGACTTGTACTTGTAACAGGCCCTACAGGTTCGGGTAAGTCGACAACACTTGCTTCAATTATTAATAAAGCTAATGAGAATCTTACTGATCATATCATCACTTTGGAGGATCCTATAGAGTATGTTCACCATCATAAAAAATGTGTTGTGAATCAGCGAGAGGTTGGTATGGACACATTAAGCTATGGTAATGCGCTTAGAGCAGCACTTCGTGAAGATCCCGATATTATTCTTCTTGGAGAGATGCGTGACCTTGAGACTATATCAACAGCTATTACTGCTGCTGAGACTGGACACTTGGTATTCTCTACATTGCATACAATCGGAGCGGCGAACACCATTGACCGTATCATTGACGTGTTCCCTACTCATCAGCAGCAGCAGACACGTATACAGCTAGCGATGATCCTTGAGGGTGTTATTACTCAGGCACTTGTTCCTTGTGAGGATGACAGAGGTCGAGTGGCAGCATTCGAGGTAATGCTTGGAAGTCCTGCTATCAGGAGTCTTATCCGTGAGGCAAAGACTCATCAGATTCAGTCTACTATCCAGACAAGCAGGCAGATGGGTATGATAACGCTTGATGATTATTTGTACGATTTGTATAGAGAGGGCTCTATAACTCGTGAAAATGCACTGATTTATTCGGAGGATCAGGTTGCTATGAAGAAGAAAATGTAGTTTTTTTAGCATTTTTTATAAAATATTTATTTTTATGAAAATAATTATTGCAATTATAACGAATTTGGAGTATTATCATAAATAAGCAATAATTTGTTAATGAAATGTTCATAATTTCGATAACTT
>OMSZ01000276.1 GCA_900313855.1 uncultured Eubacteriales bacterium | reverse complement strand
TATCAATGTATGATAATAATGATTATCCGTATTATAAATTATTGGGCTTAGAAGCAGAGCTTCATAACCTTTTAAACAGAAAGGTGTGGCTCAAATCAGGTGGTTTTCTTATAATTGAGCCGACTGAGGCAATGGTCGTGATAGATGTTAATACCGGTAAAGCGATCAACAAGAAGGATCGTGATAAGCATGTACTTAAGATCAATCTTGAGGCTGCCTGCGAGATTGCAAGACAGTTAAGACTTCGAAATCTTTCAGGAATAATAATGGTTGATTTCATCAATATGAGCTTAGATGATGATAAAGCGCAGGTGGTTACGACGCTTAGAAAAGAATTTGTTAAGGATAAGATAACGACATCATTTATTGATATTACGAAATTAGATGTGTATGAGATTACAAGGAAGAAACAGAGAAGGCCGTTATATGAAGTGATTCGATTAAATAATGATAAGATAATTCTTCGTGATAACAGTAATTGAGAAAAAGTGGGGTGGTTATAATGTTTAAACGTGTTATATGGATAATAATTGACAGTGTTGGTATCGGCGCTATGCCCGATGCAGCGCGTTTTGGTGATGAAGGAGCGGATACCTTGGGTCATATTAACGCATATAGAGGAAGGTTAAATGTTCCTAATATGGAGAAGCTGGGACTATATTCCATCAAAAATACGGCTTTATATGATGAGAAGGTTAGTCCGATAGGAGCTTTTGGCAAGGCGTCCGAATTATCAAATGGCAAGGACACAACAACGGGACACTGGGAGATGGCAGGAATAGAAACTAAGAAAGCCTTCCCTACATATCCAAACGGTTTTCCGGAAGATGTTATGGAGGAGTTTTTAAAGAAGACAGGCCTTTCTGGATATCTCGGGAATTGTGTTGCGAGTGGTACAACTATAATCAATGAGTTAGGAGATCGTCATGTTGCTACCGGATTTCCGATCATTTATACGTCTGCAGATTCAGTATTTCAGATTGCTGCATGCGAAGATGTGATACCGGTAAATGAACTATACAGGATCTGTGAAATCGCAAGAGAGATGCTAACCGGTGAGCATGAGGTTGCGAGAGTTATTGCAAGACCTTTTGTTAAAGAAAATGGAGTCTATGTACGTACATCAAACAGACATGATTATTCGATCAAGCCATCAAAAGATAACCTGCTTGTATATTTGATGGAAGCAGGATACAGAGTGACGGGCATAGGTAAGATTGGTGATATTTATTGCGGCGTAGGAATTGGAGACAGTGTGCATACTAAGAGTAATATAGATGGTATGGAGAAAACTTTGGATTTCATGGACACTCAGCATGATGGACTGATATTCACAAATCTTGTTGAATTTGATTCCACATGGGGACACAGACGTGATGTCGAGGGTTATGCCGGCGGACTTGAAGCCTTTGATCAGGAGCTTAACAGGGTTATTTATAAAATGAAGGATGATGATCTTCTTATCATCAATGCCGATCATGGGTGTGATCCTACATTTAAGGGAACAGACCACACAAGAGAGTATATTCCGGTCTTGATGTATCATAAGAAAATGACAAATGCTGTGGATCTTGGAACGCTTGAAACCTTTGCTGACATTGGAGCGACTATCGCGGATAATTTTGGCGTAAAGAAATTAAGTATCGGTACTTCGTTAAAGAATAAGTTGAAATGATTATGAGTTTTTGTTATAAGGGAGGGATTTTATGAACACCTATGATCTGATAATGAAGAAGCGTAATGGCGGTATTCTTGATAAGGATGAGATAACATATATTGTTGATGGTTTTACAAAGGGTGAGATTCCTGATTATCAAATGGCCGCTTTTCTTATGGCAGTCTATTTTAGAGGCATGAATGATGAAGAGACAACTAATCTTACTATGGCTATGGCAGACAGTGGAGACAGGCTTGATCTTTCGCTTATTAATGGAAGGAAGGTTGACAAGCATTCGACCGGGGGCGTTGGCGATAAGACAAGTCTTATAGTCGGTCCGATACTTGCAAGCCTTGGTGTTCCGGTTGCTAAAATGAGTGGCAGGGGATTAGGTCATACAGGTGGCACAATTGATAAATTAGAAGGTATTCCGGGCTTTTTAACATCCATATCCGAGGAAGCATTTATCAAACAGGTAAATGATGTGGGACTGGCAATAGTAGGACAAACAGCCAATCTTGCACCGGCTGATAAAAAGATATATGCATTAAGGGATGTTACCGCGACGGTTGATAATATATCTTTGATCGCTGCAAGTATTATGAGCAAGAAGCTTGCTGCAGGCGCGGATGCGATCGTATTAGATGTTAAGACCGGAACAGGCGCATTTATGAAGACCTTAGAGGATTCAAAAAAGCTTGCGGATGCAATGTGCAGAATAGGAAACATGGCCGGAAGAGAAACGGTTGCTGTAATTACTGATATGAATGAACCTTTAGGTAATTGTGTCGGTAATACACTTGAGGTTATCGAGGCAGTAGAATGTTTAAAGGGTAACGGTGAAGCGCGTCTTATGGAGGTATGCAGGGAGCTTGCGGCTAATATGCTGGTTGTTTCCGGCAAAGCTGATTCTAAGGATAAAGCTTATCCGATGATTGATGATACGATAAATAGCGGTAAGGCCTTTGATAAAATGAAAGAATTTGTTGCCGCCCAGGGTGGTGATGTAAGCTATCTTGATAATACAGACTTATTTGAGAAGACAAAGTATGAAAAGATTATAACCGGAAAAGATATAATTAAAGCAAATGATATTGATGTAAACGAGGCTTATCTTAATGAATGTGATAATCAGGAGATCGGAATGGCGTCGCTATTGCTTGGTGGCGGAAGAAGAACAAAGGACGAGATTATCGATCTGTCGGTAGGTATCAGATTATTTAAACATCTTGGTGACAGGATTGAAAAAGATGAAGCTGTTGCAATCCTTTATGCGAATGATGAGAATAAAATGTCGGAGGCATTTAACAGATTTATTAAAGCCTACAAAGTAACAAAAGATAAAGCAGCCGGTAATCCGGTAATATACAAATCTGTTTAAAACATGAATAATCCTATATATTTCGTAATAAAATGATAGAAAGAAATATTGGATCATTGTATATTGAAACGTATAATCATTGTTATAATTACAATTTCGTTATTACTTATGTCTGTAAGTAATAATGTATTAATTTCAAAAGCACAGGATGAAAAAGACCCGTTAGGTATTGAATCGCCATCGGTATTGTTAATGGAG
>OMSZ01000127.1 GCA_900313855.1 uncultured Eubacteriales bacterium | reverse complement strand
CTTGTTGTCCCGGCAGCAAGAACTATAGAACCTGCAAGATGTTTTAGCTTAGGTACTTTTATGCAGAATACCTTCTTAATATCTGATTTGATATAGAAGGCTCCGAAGATCGGAAGGATTCCAATAAGCAGCTGCGGAATTATCGTACCCACAACAGGATTGTCAGCCCCTAATATTCCTCCGATATAAACCAACAGCAAAAGTGCAACAACAAATACCAGAAGACTTTCCTGAATTGTAGGCATGCTTCCCTCTTTGATATTCTTTCTTCTCTCAAAC
The DNA here is from genome assembly GCA_900313855.1 of uncultured Eubacteriales bacterium. GTDB lineage: Bacteria > Bacillota > Clostridia > Lachnospirales > Lachnospiraceae > CAG-590. The sequence continues at coordinate 2,201 of OMSZ01000127.1, read as the reverse complement.
AGCTTGATACCGCTTAACGATTCCCCGAAAAGTATCGACTCGCTATTGTAGATAACTGACAAAAACCATACCGCTATAAATGCATAGATAACATTTGAAAGAAGAACTATTATGATAAGGTTAAAATCATATTTGAAAACCAGCAGTGTCTTCATGAGCAGACATATATTAGCTACAGGAATAAATGCTGTTTTGGATGTAAGCTCGACATTGGGAATAAATCCGATATAACCCGTGAGCATTACAACCAGCGTTACCGGCGTAACATAGTTGTTAGCCTCTTTAAAGCTCTTTGCAAATGCGCATACGCACATTACAACAGCACTCATAAAAAGCGCAAATGCAACAACACAGACTATAGATATAAGTATAGCCGGTACAAATGTTGAAAGATCAAACTCTGCCGCTCCATCCGACAGACTCTTGATCGTTGCAAACATATATGCAGCAACGCCACCCATTGATAGTGTATTAATGAACACCGACACCACGGAAATAGTAGCAACGGATAAAAATTTGCTCATGATAAGCTCCATACTGCCGATAGGAAGTGTAAGAAGAGTTTCTAAGGTTCCTCTCTCTTTCTCGCCCGCGGTAGCATCGATCGCAGGATACATTGATCCCATAAGAATAGCAGTTATCATAAGAAACGGTATGATACCGCCTAAGATACTTCCGATAGAGCTTTCGTTGCTTGATTGATCATCTGATTTTGCCACTACCGGATATAAAACACTCTGCACATCAAGTCCTGCAGCCTTTGCATTTTCTTCAGCTATATGCTTCGCGTAGCTTTCAATCTCCTCCTTTAACATTCCCTCAACGGTTTTGGAGTTGGTAACTGCAGAAAGATAATGAACCTCGTAGGTGATCTGATCACCATTTACTGCAGTTGTTATGTACGCATCAATCTTCTCATCCTTAAGCTCCTTAGCGGGAGACTTAGAATCCACCTCTTTAATATTATATTCAAACTCATCCTCATCGCCCTTGATCCAGGCATTCAGTGCATCTTTATCCTCCTGTGCCACATTCTCATAGGCAACCTTATAGGTTCTCTCCTGCTGTGACTCATTTATCATTGTCATGACCATCATAATCACAAGAAAAAGCAGAGGGTATAGTATGATCGGAAGCACAACCATGGTAAGGATCGTCTTCTTGTCTCTCAGAACATCCATTATCTCTTTTTTATAAAGAGTTTTTAACCTTCTATAATTCATCCGGCTCATCCCCCTCTCCTAACGTCAGGGCAAAGAATGCTTCACGGAGATTACCTGTCTTAGTCATCTCTCTAAGCTCCATCGGGGTTCCCTCCGCGATAATGTGCCCTTTATTGATCATCACAATACGATCGCACAAAAATTCTGCCTCTTCCATATAATGAGTGGAATAAAGAACGCTTTTTCCACGCTGCTTCTCCTGCTTCATAAAGTCAATGATAGACTTAGAGCTTATTATATCAAGACCAAGCGTCGGCTCGTCAAATATGTAAATGTCCGGATCATGCACTAAGCATCTTGCGATCGACGTACGCTGCTTCTGTCCTGTCGAAAGCTTCTCTACCCTGTTGTCAATAAACTCCGACAGATTAAGAACATCATTGGTCTTTTCAATCTTCTCCTCAATCTCCTCCTTAGAGAATCCGTACAGCTCGCCAAAAAGAGAAAGTGTCTCACGCACTGTAAATCTTCCGTAAAGCTTTGTATTCTCGGACAGATAGCCTATATGCTTTTTCATCTCACCCTTATCGGTGATCTTTCTGCCCTCTTTATCTTCAATAACGACATGCCCCTCAGTAGGCTCCATAAGCGAACCAAGCATTCTAAGCAGGGTTGTCTTGCCGGCACCGTTAGGACCTAAGACTCCTAATATCTCCCCCTGTTTTGCAGTGAAGCTTATATGGTCCACCGCATAGAATTCTTCTTTCTTACCCTTTTTCAAGGTTCGTATAAATTGTTTCGTCAACCCCACAGACTGTATCATTCAAACACTCCTTTCCCCATGTCCGCTTAATAAGATAATTGATTCTTTTCTATTACGCATATTATACAGTTCCAACGCAGACACGCTCTCGCTCCGTTGTTCACGCAGCGGTACTAAATTCGTGCCAAGCACTCATTACCAAGTAGGTGCATAACACTAGAACTCACTTCGTTCGTTAAGTGTTATTGGAAGTACCGGCGGTCACAAAGGGTCTG
>OMSZ01000274.1 GCA_900313855.1 uncultured Eubacteriales bacterium | reverse complement strand
TAGTTATTATATAGTTTTCAAAACTATATTGCAAGTTGTTCTTGCCATGTGTTTTAAAATCATTTATACTGATACAAGAACAAATGTACGAAAGGAAGAATTATGGAAGGATTAAATGATAAACAGGCGCAGGCTGTAAGGCAGACCGAAGGACCGGTGCTGCTGCTTGCAGGTGCGGGCAGTGGTAAGACCAGAGTGCTTACCCACAGAGTTGCTTATCTGATCGAAGAAAAGGGGGTTCAACCCTATAATATATTGGCTATTACATTTACCAACAAAGCAGCCGGAGAGATGAGAGAAAGAGTTGACCGAATGGTATCGCAGAGCTCCGGAAGGGTATGGGTTTCAACATTTCATGCTTTATGTGTAAGGATTCTTCGAAGATATATTGACAGATTGGGATATGACGGTAATTTTACCATTTATGACAGCGATGACCAGAAAGCGGCTGTCAAAGCCTGCCTTAAGAAGCTTAATATTGATCCCAAGCAATATTCGGAGAAGATGGTGCTGCGGGAAATCTCGAAGGCTAAGGAGCAGTTTGTTGCTCCTTATGAGTATGACAGAGAGGCAAGCGGCAACTATCGTAAAATGCAGATTGCCAAGGTATATACCGAGTATCAGAACCGGTTAAAGCAGAGTAATGCTTTGGATTTCGATGATCTTTTGTATAAGACGGTGGAGCTTTTCCAGTTCAATCCTGATATTTTAGATATATATCAGGAAAGATTCAGATATATAATGATCGATGAGTACCAGGATACAAACCATATCCAGTTTCTGTTGGTCAAGCAGCTTGCATCAAAGTATCGTAATCTGTGTGTTGTCGGGGATGATGACCAGTCGATATATAAGTTCCGTGGCGCTAACATTTATAATATTCTTAATTTTGAAGAGGAGTATCCGGATGCTACGGTTATCAAGCTTGAACAGAATTATCGATCTACCGGTAATATATTGAAAGCTGCTAACGGAGTTATCAGGAATAATGAAGGCAGAAAGGATAAGGCGCTTTGGACAGAGGAAGGAGAAGGAGATAAGGTATCATTTAAGCTCTTTGATACCGAGTATCTGGAAGCGGATGGTGTTGTCTCGGAGATAATCAGACAGCATAAGGAGAGTAGGCCGTATCATCATTTTGCTATTCTTTATCGTACCAATGCTCAGTCGAGGATATTTGAAGAGAAGCTTCTGCTTAGGAATGTTCCTTATAGGATAATCGGCGGCCAGAATTTCTACGGAAGGAAAGAGATAAAGGATATTATTGCATATCTTAAGGTTATTGATAACGGACTTGATGAATTGGCAGTCAGAAGAATTGTCAATGTACCAAAGCGTGGGATCGGTGATGCCAGTGTTGAGAAGGTTGCGGCTTACGCTGATGCATATGATATGACATTGCTTGATGCTTTATATGCGGCTTCTGACATACCGGGGCTTAACAGGGCGTGCGGGAAGATCAATACTTTTACATCACTTATAACGGAATTTCGTGACGAGCTTGAGAACGGTGAGTCGTTAGAGGAGCTGTTTGACAGTATATTAGAGCGTACCGGATACATGGATGAATTAATAAGAGAAGGTACGGATGAGGCAGAGGTCAGGATTGAGAATCTTATCGAGCTTAAGAATAAGATCGTAACTTACGAGAAAGAGAATGAGGATGCAGATCTTTCCGGACTGTTGGAGGATATAGCGTTGGTGGCGGATATAGACAGTATGTCGGAGAATGAAGATGTGGTTCTTTTGATGACGCTTCACAGTGCAAAGGGTCTTGAATTTCCATGCGTATTCTTGGGAGGTATGGAGGATCGGTTGTTCCCGAGCAGTATGGCTCTTAATTCAGATGATGAGGATGCCATTGAGGAGGAGAGAAGGTTATGCTATGTCGGCATAACAAGAGCGAAAGAGAAGCTTTATATGACTGCGGCAAGACAGCGTATGATGAATGGAACCACTAATTATAATCCGATCTCACGTTTTGTCAGGGAAATACCCGAGGATGTTATTGCGATGAACGGAGAAGGTGCGTATGCTGTCAAAAAACAGAATCGTATCTTTGAAGAAGCAAGAGATATGGTGGCCGGTAGAAGTAATTATTCCGTTAATAAACCATATTCTTTCGGAAAGAGTGCTGCTGCGGACAGGAAAAACGCAAAATCCGGTGTTATGCCGATGTTAGGTAGAGAATTCACAGTGACGGAGGCAGTGATCGACTATGGGGTTGGAGACCGGGTAAGTCATGTCAAATTCGGAACCGGAACTGTACTTGAGATCACCAAAGGTGACAAGGATTATGAAGTCAAGGTGGAATTTGACAGACCTGAATACGGTATCAAGAGAATGTTTGCATCCTTTGCGAAGCTTAAGAAGGTGTAAAATGAAGAAAATTTTTCGATTTATATAGTAAATACAGCAAAGATGTGTTATACTAATTGCTATGAATTGATTGTTAGTTCATTGAAAGACAAGAAAGGAAGGTATTTTATAATGAAGAATTTTGATGATCTTATTAATGCAGCAAAGATTTCAGAGCTTATCAAGCGCGAAGATCCGAAAGAGAAAGCTACAAGGAATATTGTATGGGTACTTGCTATTATCGGTGCAATTACAGCTATCGCAGGTATAGCTTATGCAGTCTATAGTTATTTGACACCGGACTATCTCGATGATTTCGATGATGATTTTGATGATGATTTTGATGATGATTTTTTTGATGATGATGACGATGTTAAGCCTGCAACAAAGCCTGCTGAGGCATAATATCAAAGTATTACAGGTGATATAAGGAACCGTAACGGAATCCGCAGATTTCCTAAAACGGTTCCTTTTACTTGCATAGAGCTAATAATAATATCAGGAGAAGTAACTGATGCTTTCGATAGTTTTACCTACATATAACGAAGAAGATAATATTGAAAGAGCATATAAGGCAATCCGTGATGTGCTTATACCGGAGAATATTGATTTTGAATTGATATATGTTAATGACGGCTCAAAGGATGGAAGTTTTGATAAAATCTTAAATGTTTCCAAGACTGTTGATGACGCTGTGGTAAAGGGTATATCCTTCTCAAGGAATTTTGGTAAAGAAGCAGCAATACTTGCAGGACTTGCTAATGCTTCGGGAGAGGTTTGCGCAGTGATGGATTGTGATCTTCAGCATCCACCGGAGACATTGGTTTCTATGTATCGTTTGTGGGAGCAGGGCTATGAGGTGATCGAGGGCGTCAAGAGAACAAGAGGTAAAGAGAATCCGTTTTATCGGGGATTTGCCAATCTGTTTTACAAGTTGATAAGTAAGGCGGCAGGAGTTGATATGAAAAGAGCATCTGATTTCAAGATGTTAGATCGCAAGGTTGTCGATGAATATATCAAGCTTCCGGAGAGAAACATTTTTTTCAGAGCACTTTCCTCATGGATGGGATATAAGAGCATAGCTGTAGAGTTTGATGTGAAAGAGAGGGCGACCGGAAGATCAAAGTGGTCGTTGGACTCGCTGGTGCATTATGCGGTTGGCAGCATTTCCTCCTTCAGTACCGCACCCATGCAGCTTATAACACTTTCGGGAGTGTTTTTCTTCTTCTTTTCTTTAGTGCTTGGAATTCAGTCAGTTATAAAGTGGGGATCCGGTAAAGCGTTAGAGGGATTTACAACTGTGATACTTCTGCTTCTGATAATAGGAAGCCTGATTATGATCAGTCTGGGCATAATAGGTTATTATTTGGCACGTATTTATGAAGAAATAAAGGGAAGACCAAGATACATAGTAGATCAGGTTATTGACAGTAGGGAAAAAAATAATTAAAAAAAATAATATTTTGTTGTTGACAAGTTGCTTCCATTTTGTTATAGTTATTCATGCGTCAGCGATGACACCGTGAAAACGGGGTGTGGCTCAGCTTGGCTAGAGCGCTTGATTTGGGATCAAGAGGTCGCAGGTTCGAATCCTGTCACCCCGATCTTTTAACACACT
>OMSZ01000124.1 GCA_900313855.1 uncultured Eubacteriales bacterium | reverse complement strand
TTAAATGTTCCTGCAGGAGCTTATGTGGCATTGGTTGGATCGTCGGGTGGCGGTAAGACGACACTTTGCAGCCTGATTCCGAGATTTTATGATGTGACCAAGGGAAGAATAACCGTCGACGGCAAGGACATTAGGGATATTACCTTAAAGAGTCTTCGTAATAATATTGGAATTGTTCAGCAGGATGTGTATCTCTTTGCCGGAACGGTGTATGACAATATCGTATACGGAAAGCCCGGTGCAACTAAGGAAGAGGTCATAGAAGCAGCTAAGAAGGCAAATGCGCATGAATTTATAATGGAGCTGCCAAACGGATATGAAACAGACATAGGACAACGTGGAATCAAACTTTCAGGTGGACAGAAACAGAGATTGTCAATAGCCAGAGTGTTTCTTAAGAATCCACCAATCTTGATATTTGATGAGGCAACGAGTGCATTGGATAATGAGAGCGAGAATATAGTCAAGGAATCGCTTGAAAAGTTGGCACATAACAGGACAACATTTGTTATAGCGCACCGACTTTCCACTATCAGAAATGCGGAGAGGATACTCGTTCTTACAGAGAACGGAATTGAGGAAAGCGGAACGCATGATGAGCTTATGAAGTTGGATGGAGTATACGCACAACTATACAAGTGGACGAAGTAATATGGTTGAGAAATGGGGGTGGGCACATGGAAACAGAAAGATTGGTGTTGCGTCTTTGGACGAAGGAAGATAGGGGGGATATGTTATGAGTTCGATAGAAATTAAAAAGATTGGAATTACTAAGCTTAATGTAGACGCTATTGTTAATGCGGCAAATGAAGGGCTATGGGAAGGCGGTGGCGTGTGTGGTGCCATTTTTCGTGATGCCGGTTCCGCTGAATTGACTAGGGCTTGTAACGCTATCGGTGGTTGCAAGACCGGTAATGCGGTTATTACTCCCGGGTTTAATCTTCCTGCAAAGTATGTAATTCATGCGGTAGGACCAAGATGGGCGGGTGGCAATAATAATGAGCCCCAACTTCTATACAGTGCATATGAACAGTCGTTGATTATGGCAAAAGAAAACGGACTACACTCTATAGGTTTTCCGCTGATATCGGCAGGAATCTTCGGATATCCGCTGGAAGGAGCGTGGAGAAAAGCTATTCAGGCCTGCAACGATTTTATTAATAACAATCCCGACTATGAAATAAAAATAATTTTTGCGGTGCTCGATGATAAAATCCTCTCTGTTGGTGAGGATACACTTGAGGAGATAGTGGGAGGTAGATGATGAACTTTATATTTGTTGCGCTTGGTGGTGCTCTTGGAGCGGTAGCCAGATATGCAATCAGCTTGATACCGGTGAAGAGTGAGTTTCCGGTACTTACATTATTGACCAACATTTTTGGTGCAATCTTGATTGGATTCATCGTAGGATTAAATGACAAACGTGGTGATGTTTCTCCCAATAGTGTGCTCTTTTGGAAGACCGGAGTGTGTGGCGGCTTTACTACATTTTCAACATTCTCTTTGGAAGCATACAAATTATTTGAAAGTAAGGCCTATGTTCTTGGCGGAGCGTATGTTGCTTTGAGCGTATGCTGTTGCCTTATTGGAGTTTTCCTTGGCAAGAGGTTATCCGTGATAATCGGGTAAGTTGACAATTCAAGCGTTGCGATAATAAGTTGCGGTTGTAGACGATAAATGGGGGATGAGATGGAAGATTACATTTTATTGTTAATAAATACAACATAAAAGCGATCAAATCATATGCTGCATTTAACTTCAATGTTGTTGGTGAGTGCCATATGTACGAGCAGGATTTTCTCTGCTATGAAAAAGAATTGTAAGAGGAATATGGTTGTTTTAAATGAGTGGAAAGGTATTCTGAAGATGTTAGGAGGAGTAAAATATGAAAGCGTGGAATGATATGACCGGGAAGGAACGCGCGGAGCGTAGCAGAAAATGTGCCATAGGGAGCATTTTTATTGCGGTGATCTTTATTGCGCTGGGAATTGTCGGGATGATCAAAGTTAATAATCTTAAAAAGCGGTGCACTGAAGTTACGACAGGAGAGGTGATCAGCGTTTTCCGGATGGGAAAGTCGAACTTTTCGCCGTATCTGACTGCGAATTATACCGTGAGCGGAGTGAAATATAGCGCGTCGGGAAATTATAGCTCCGGCTATTCGTCTGCGGACACATTATCGAGAAAACCTGTGGATGTTCATTACGACCCGACGGACCCGAAAAAAGCATACGCCGCCGATTCACCGAAAAAAGGATCCGTATACATCCTCTTTATAATGGGTGTGGTATTTGCTATCGCCGCCCCGGCATTCTTCTGGCAGGCCGAAAAGTGTGACAGTGGAACGGTATAAGGACATCGGTATTGTTTGTAGGATGCCATTTAATGAACAAAATTGGAGGTTTTATATTGCAATATTTGATGAGTGATATTCACGGAGACTTGAAAAGCTTCAAGGAACTGCTGGAATACATTGATTTTAATAGTGATAGACTAATTATACTTGGAGATGTTATTGATAAGGGAGATAATCCCATGGAATGTCTTGGGTTGGTCAGAAGGCTGATGAAAGATTATCCCGGTCATATAGAGATTATAAAAGGAAATCATGAACTCTTTGCGTCTATGTATCTGGATGGCATTCTTTCGGAAAGAACTTGGCTTACAAAGGACTATGGCGGAAAAGCAATGCTTGCTTCTTTGAAAAGAATGAGTTCTGAAGAAATTGATGATTTCAAGAATTTTATCGATGAACTTCCTCTTTATTGCGAGATTGTAAGTCCGATATATGGGCGGTGTATCGCAACGCATTCAGGGTTGCATGTTGATTACATAATCCGTAATGATGATGGTAGTATAAATGTTACCAAGTCAATAGAGGAAGGATACAAGAATGATCCGTTTGAATATATGTGTTCGGGAGATATACATAGAATGCCGACAAACGATCTTGATCATTTTATGATAGTAGGACATGTGCCGTGTGTATATTTAGAAGGAGAGTCTTACAGGATATTGCGAAGAAAAAGGTATATGTGCATAGATTCAGGAGCGGATCCGGGATGCAAGGAGCTTGGAGGCAGACTCTCAATGTACTGTGTTGATACGGATGAGGAGTTTTACGCATAGAAAGCGAGGTCATAATGAGAGTATTAAATGTAGAAGATGATCCATTTAAACACCAAGACATTAAAAGGGCACTAGGTAGAATGGGAATAACGGATATAACGCTTGAAGAATCGGTAAATGGTGCCGTAATATCCGTTTTGGAAAGCATTGAAAATAATAATCCGTTTGACTTGATAATATCTGATATGCAGTTTCCGTTATTTACAAATGGAAGACCAGATGACGATGCAGGCATGACATTTATTGCAGAACTTAAAGAGCAGAACATTGACATTCCGATTATCGTATGTTCTTCATTTAGACTCAATATAC
>OMSZ01000109.1 GCA_900313855.1 uncultured Eubacteriales bacterium | reverse complement strand
TATCAGGCTGAGCAGGAGGTATCGCAGGAGGATGCGTTTAACCAGGATCTTGAACAGGATGCAATGGATGGAATTCCTGAAAGTGATATGGATTTTTCTGAGGCACAGATCGACGAGCTTGATCAGCTGGATAATCTTGCTGACCTTGATCTTAATGATACGGATTTTTCAGATATAGATTTTGATGATCTTGATATGACTAAGCTTAATCTGGATTCTGTTGATTCTGATTTTGATGATCTGCTTAAGGATTTTGAGGGAGATTTTGAGATCCCTTCTTTTTCTGATAAGAAGTCTGATGAGGAAGCGTTAGATCAATTTGGGACGGAAGATAACAACATAAATGATGAGGATGACTATTCAACTCAGGAATCGGTAGAGGATAGTTATGAAGAAAGTTATGAAGATAGTAACGAAGGACAGCAGGACGACACTTCTTCGGATAATTTTGTTAATTACGGTTCGAGTGATGTTAATACGGTAGAAAACGTTTCTGAAAACGGTGATCTTAATGAGGATAATTTTGATGCTGACTCTTTCTTAGATAGCCTTTTAGAGGAGGATGGAATTGAAGAGGCGTCAAATAATATTGATGAACAACAGGAGCAGCAGGAAATCCAACAGGAAGTACATGAGGGTGCAGTCGATAACGATGATCCTTTAAGTGATGAATCCTTAGAGGATATGTTAGGGGGAGCAGTGCCTGATTCTGATGTCAGTGAAGATTCTCAGTTTTCCGGAGCAGATCTTTCAGATGATGATCTTTTCTCAATGCTTAATATGGAGGAGAATGGAGGCGGTAATGATAATCCGCCTGCTTCTGAGAGTGTCGGCGAAGGTGTTGCGGCGGACTTTGAAAACGGACAGCTTGATATGTCTGCATTAGAGGGTCTTGATGACATTGAAGATATTTCCGAAAAGCCAAAGAAAAAGAAAAGATCATTAATGGAGATACTTTTCGGACCTCCGGATGAGGATGATGAGCCTACAGAGGAAGAACTTAAAGCCATAGAGGAAAAGAAGGCAGCCAAGAAGGCTAAGAAGGAAGCTGATGCCGAGAAGAAGAAGGAACAGGCCGAGAAGGACAAGGCAGAAAAAAGCAAGAAGGATGCTGACAAGAAGAAGGCGGCAGAGGAAAAGAAAAAGGTTAAGGCAGAGCTTAAGGCTAAGAGAAAAGCTGAGGAGAAGGCTGAGGCTGCTAAAGAGAAGAAGCTTAATAAGCCAATGGTAATATTCATTTTCTCTGTATTGATAGGTGGCGTTGGTTTCTTATATTTGTCATCAATGGATTTCAATTATAAGCTTGCGATCGAACACGCGGCTAATTATTTTGCAAGTCAAAAATATCGTAAGGCATATGATGAGATCAAAGGTGTAGATGTCAAGGAAAAGGATCAGGAGCTTAAGGATAGAATCTATACCGTGATGTATGTAGAGAGATTATTTGAATCGTATGAGAATAATATAGCTCTTGGAAGGAATAAGAAAGCGTTAGATTCACTGCTTCGTGGCGTAAGCAAATATTATGAATATTATGATGACGCACAAGAATTAGATATAGTCAGTGATCTTGATTTTTCGTTTGCGCAGATACAGAATGCCCTGCAGCAGAATTATGGAATAACGTTGGAAAGGGCGTTAGAGATCAACGAATTGGATGATTACGAATATATGAAGACTGTAAGCGCATATACTGACGAACAATCAGAATAATTAACAGCTTTAAAAAAAATTGTAATAATGATTAACAATTATAATAATGTACGAAAGGTTTGATGAAAAGCCTATGATATCAATAATTGATTATGATGCCGGTAATATAAGGAGTGTCGAAAAGGCGCTTAAGTATCTCGGTAAAGATGCTGTTATCACTAAGGATAGGGATGTGATATTATCTAGTGACCATGTTATTTTACCCGGTGTCGGCAGCTTTGGTGATGCCATGAATAAGCTTAGAAGCTATAAGCTTGATAACACTATATATGATGTGGTTGAGAAGGGGATTCCTTTCCTTGGTATATGTCTTGGACTGCAGCTTCTTTATGAAAGCAGTGAAGAATCATCAGGGGTATCGGGACTTGGTATTTTAAAAGGAAAGATACTAAGGATTCCTGAAGCGGAAGGTCTTAAAATTCCTCACATGGGTTGGAATTCGCTTGATATTAAAGAATCAGCTACTCTGTTTAAGAATATTAAAGAAAATCCGTATGTATATTTTGTTCATTCCTATTATCTAAGAGCAGATGATGAGAATGAGGTTATGGCTACCACAAATTATTCTGTCAATATACATGCAAGTGTTGAACGTGGTAACGTTTTTGCCTGTCAGTTTCATCCGGAGAAAAGCGGTTCCTTCGGACTCGGAATTCTTGATAACTTTATAAAGGTACCTTCCGGTACTTAAAAGGAGAGCTTATAATGCATACAAAAAGAATCATACCCTGTCTTGATGTTACCGGAGGCAGAGTTGTTAAAGGTATTAATTTT
>OMSZ01000004.1 GCA_900313855.1 uncultured Eubacteriales bacterium | reverse complement strand
TCCAAACGTATTGCTTGTATCCAAGAACTCCTTTGAAAACGGTTCAAAAAGATGTGGAAGATACTCAGGATCTATTCCAGATCCCGTATCCGTTATGGAAAATCTAATCATAGCCTTTCCATCCCGCTGCCCGGTCTCCTCAACAATGAAATCAACCTCACCCTGAGGTTCTGTAAACTTTATAGCATTATCGATAATATTGAATAAAAGTTGCTTTAACTTCATGTCATCGCCTATATAGAAATCATCGACATTTCCGATAACACTACAATCATATACCAATCCTTTATCATCACATTTTGCTTCAGCCATGCTATTAATTTGTTCAAGCATTCCACCGAAAGAAAACTCCTCATTATTAAGTTTCATATAACCGGATTCAATAAGACTCATATCCAAAACATCGTTAATCAAAGACGTTAAGTGTTTTGCACTCGCACCAATCTTAACAAGCACATCCCTTGTATCATCATCAATATCCGGTTTTCTTAACGCTAAATTGTAAAGACCTATTATGGCATTCATCGGTGTCCTAATCTCATGACTCATGTTAAGCAAAAATGTAGTCTTGGCATAGTTTGCTCGTTCAGCTTCCTCTAAAGCTCTTGCTAACATTTTGCTTCGTTCTTCTTCAACCACACTCAAAGACGTTCTGTTAGGATCATCACTCATCTCACTACTATTAATAATTGTTTTGAGTATATCCTTAAGTTCCCTATAATCTCTAAGAAGAGTTGGGGTTTCCTGTCTAATCATCTCCTCTTCGCCGTTTTTTGCGGCCATTTCAAGTTTCTTGGCTTTTTCCGACAAGTCAATCGCACCAATTGCCACAGAAGTACTTTTCAAAGAATGGACATTAAGAATGTAATCATCATAATCTTCATTTTTCCAATTCTCTTCTATCTGATCAGCCTTTGCATCTATGGATACAAGGTATGTCTCTATAGCAAAGAGATAATCATCGGCATCACCGCAATATTCAAGTCCTCTTTGTGGATCCAGCTGCGGATAATCATAGATTATTGACGGAAGCTTTATTTCATCCTCTTCCTGCACTTCATTATCTTTATCACTGATTATAATCGAATCAGAAGGAAGATATTTCATCATCATCCGCTCCATGTCTTCAATATTAACCGGTTTTGAAAGATAGTCGGAAAATCCCGCCTTTATCATCTTCTCTTTATCGCCTGATACAGCACTTGCAGTCAAAGAAATAATAGGGGTTTTATCAAACTGCTCCGGATACCTTCTCTTAAGCTCCATAAGCGTTTCTATTCCGTTCATCTGAGGCATTCTATAATCCAGAAAAACGAGATCATAATGTTCCCTGCCAAACTTATCAATACATTCTGCTCCACTTATTGCAACATCTATATGCATCTTGGTTCTTTTGAGCAATCCGGCTATAACCTGAAGATTCATAGGTGTATCATCAACTATCAGCAAATTAAGTCCCGGAGCTGTAAACATCGGCTGTTTACGCCTGTTTTCTGACGATTCATGAATATGTTCGTTAGGATCGATAACTCCCACCTGCTTCCAATCAGAAACCTCTTGATTTAAAACAAAATAGAATCTTGAACCTTTTTCATATTCACTTTCAACCTTAAGTTCACTATCCATCAATGACAGCAACTGTCTTGTTATTGCAAGCCCCAACCCGGAACCCTCGATACTCCTTGTCTTTTTCAAATCCAAACGATCAAAAGGCTCATAAAGTCTTATCATATCCTCATCACGGATACCAATACCCGTATCAGTCACAGAAAAAAGCATACTTATCTTATCTTCTTTTTTCTCCAAAAGACTGATTTCAAAAACCACTCTTCCCTTTTCAGTATACTTCACTGCATTAGTCAGAAGGTTCGTGGTTATCTGTTTAATTCTTATCTCATCACCGATAAAAGTAGAGGGCAGGTTAGGATCTATTATAAAATCAAGTTCCAACCCTTTAGCTTCGGTCCGAAACTGGACAAGGTTATAAAGATCAACCACTAACGATGACAATGAGTATTCATCGTATTCCAATTCCATTCTTCCTGTTTCTATCTTGGAGAAATCAAGAATATCACTGATTATACCAAGAAGACTGACTCCCGCTTTTCTGATATTTTCAGAATAATCAAGTATGGTTGAGTTATCCGTCTCTCTTTGTATCATTTCATTCATTCCAAGCATTGCCGTTATTGGTGTTCTTATCTCATGACTCATATTGGATAAGAATGCACTCTTGGCCACATTGGCATGTTCTGCCTGTTCAAGTGCCAGCGCAAGATTTCTGGACTTTTCCTTTTCTTCCTCGGCAATCTTATTCTCAGTTATATCTTCAATGAAAACGTAATATACTTCTCCGTATCCCGGAAGAGAAGCAAAGTGTCCATAATCATCTACCCACCTGATTACTCCGTCTTTTCTTATTATTCTATAGACAACGTAATCTATATTACGCCTGTTTGATTCTCTTGCTATCTGTTCATCTATCGAATTTTGAATATTGTCATAATCCTCCGGATGAACCATTCCCCGGAAATTATTACCGGTAAGTTCTCTAAATTCATCAACCGTCTCACATCCAAAGATATCACAGGTAGATTGGTTAACGTATAATAACTCCATACTTTCATCGGCACGATAGATAAAAAAACCACCCGGCATCTGCTCCGCAAGCCACTCCGCTGCCGACATACCCTCTTCTGTTGGAACAGATTTCATTAATTCATCACTAATTATTCGGTTTCTCTGCATTTTCATTCCTCCTATGAAATGATGATGAAACAGCAATATTACATATCAAGTTGATTTATCGCCTTATCCAATTCTTCACCTAAACTACTGTATCTGTTAATAAAGTCGGGGACAACCTCACTAAGCTTATCCGTATCTTTTGCTCTTGCATATTCTTCAATTTTAAGAGCCAACTTATAAATCTCCTCTGCTCCTATAGCACGCGAAGTACTCTTCACAGAGTGTATAAGAAGCGCTATATTTTCCGCGTCCAAATTCTTAAGGTATCCTTGTAATATTTCTGCTCTCTCTTTGACAGAACTTCTATAGATATCCAATGCATCAATATAGTCACTTACATCACCACAATATTCCAAGCCCTTTTCTATATTAAGTTCTGATATTCTTGAAACAGCTATTGGAATCGTATCTTCATTTTCCTCGACCATTCCATCAATTCTCTGTATCTTCTCTTTTGGAAGATACTTAAGAAGCATATTTTCCATATTGGAAAGCTTAACCGGCTTGGTAAGATAATCAGTAAAACCGGCCTCTAGCATTTCCTCTCTTACGCCTGTAAGAGCATTGGCAGTAAGGGAAATAATAATTGTTTTTGATAATTTTTCCGGATACTTCAGTTTTAATGCATTCAATGTCTCAACTCCGTCCATGTTAGGCATTCGCTGATCAAGGAATATCACATCATACTCATTATCACCGACCAAATCTACACACTCTTTTCCACTTTCTGCTGTATCAATAATCATTTTATTATCTTTTAGCAGACCACATATAACCTGAAGGTTCATAGGTGTATCATCAACTACAAGTATTTTTGCATTTGGCGCTGTAAATGTTGCCTTTCTCCTGTCATATTTTCTTCCTGCTTCATTTTTAACCGGCTCAAAAGGTCCAATTTCTGTCCTATCAGATATTCCCTGACTGATAACAAATGAAAAACATGAACCCCTTCCATATTGACTCTTAACCTGCATCTTGCTGTTCATAAGTGAAAGTAAGTTCTCACTTATTGCAAGGCCAAGACCTGACCCTTCAATATTACGGTTATTTTCCATATCAAGACGGTCGAATGCAGAATACAATTTGCGCATTTCCTGATCCTTTATTCCTATGCCGGTATCTTCTACTGATATTTCCATCAAAAAGTTGTCTTCTTCTATAGAAAGCAGTTTTAATGTCAATCTTACATATCCTTCTTCAGTATATTTTACAGCATTGGTAAGCAGATTAAGAATAACCTGTTTGAGTTTTTGCATATCTCCAATAGGCATAACCGGAATTCTTTGATCAACATCCATCGAAAACGATAAGTTTTTCTCCGCAGCGCGCATCTCTATCATAAGTTGAAGATCACTTAGAAGTTCAGGCAGCGAGTATGAATGAACATCCAACTCCATTCTTCCTGCTTCTATTTTGGAGAAATCCAGAATATCATTTATTATACCCATGAGAGTCTCACTGGCCCGTTCTATATTATCGGAATATGACAATATCTTTTCGTCATCACTCTCACGCCTGATCATCTCATTCATTCCGATTATCGCTGTAATGGGCGTTCTTATTTCATGCGACATATTAGATACAAAATCAGATTTCATCCGATCAGCCTGTCTTGTTCGCTTCAAATCTCTAAATATCAGCACTATTACAAGAAGTGCTATAAGTAAAAGCATCGACAGAAACAATCCCTGATTATCCTTCACCATGTCAACAAAGGTATAAGAATATAATTTTGTTGCATAATCATAGGCAAGATCTAATGTGTACTCAGAACCGACAACATTAATGCCCCTGTTCATTATTTTCAATAGGCCTTCATTTCCTATCTTCACACCGAAGCATCTGTCATCTGCCTGATTAAGCTGTTTAAGATATAAACCCTTATATTTTCTGTTTTTTAATATTTCATTGGCACGCATACCGTTAAGCGTTGTTGCTTCCACTTCTCCATCTATAACAGCCTCAAGACATGCATCTATATTAGGATAAAACGTAATCTTTGCTTCCGGAAAATGTGTGTTTATATAATAATACTGCATTCGATTATTCTTATTAACCGCAAAATGATTATAGTCTTCATCTTTGTATTGGCCTTTGTAAACAAGATCTGTCGAAGAAGAAACAAGTGGAGCCGACTGATATATTCCACTCTCTTCAGAATAATATAGTCCTCCGCCTACCGGGAATCCCACATCAATTACACCTAAGCAGATATCGTTTATCATTTCATCATAATTGTCATAACCCTTATAATCAATGGCGATATCATCTATTTGTAACTCCGATAAAATCTTGGGAATAATATCAATAACAATACCCGTCGCATCACCGTTATCATCTGTTGCACTGTATGGAAGATAATTGTTGATATAACCGACCTTAAGAGACTTGTTTTCTTCAATCCATTCCCTCTCTGAAACGGAAAAGGAATGACTGGAAACACTTGCAGAATAGTACTTATTCTGTAATGTACTTAGATAATTGGGTTCTTCCGCAGCAAGCAGTGCCTGAGCGACATTAAGTTCATCAAGCAGATCTTCGCGTTTAATATTGACACAAAGATAATAGTCAGAATGTCCGAAAGTACATATAACTTCCGCATGACTTCTGCCATATGCGCCGTCACCCTCCGCTGCAAGAATATCAACTTTTTTTGAATCGAACGCTTCAAAAAGAGATTCATAATCGTCAAATGTAATGACATCAACGTCTAAGGATTGCTCCTTAAGATAATTATTCAAAACATCTGCAACCGCACTTTTTAACACCCCAATCTTCTTACCTGACATAGATGAAGTGGCATATGTAATATCCGGATCATCATCATGTTTCACAAGTGTATATGTTTCGCTACCCATTGCATCAGAAGGATAGCCAATAAGTCCTATACGCTCATCCTTTTTGGCTAATCCTGCAAGAAAATCTATCTCACCCTCAAGAAGCTTATCATATAGTTCTGAATAGCTTCCATATACATATTCATATTTCCAACCGGTATACTCGGATAGTTTACGGTAATATTCATATGCATAACCGGTTTTAACCGCACCTTTTGCTGCCCCCTCCTCAAACACTTCATTTTCATAATATCCGACTTTCACCGTAGTGCTGTCATATTCCGAAGCAGCACGCACGTTAGTAATTGAGGCACAAATAAAAACAAAAGATAGCAATAAAAAACCTGTTATGTGTTTCATCTTAAGTCGAAACAATAAAATCCCCTCCCCAGACACAATTTAATTATAATACCATTTTGCTTATTATACCACAGATAGGTTTTTTGTAGAAGAAATATTGCTATTTTCTGCATGTATGTTTATAATAAAATCGTTATATTTCTACTTTTTGCATTTTTACTTGGTTATAGGAGAATAATATGGACTGGATAGTTATAGTTGATGACGATTTTGACAACCTTACAAGAGTTTCATCCATACTTGCCAAAGAAGGTATGAAAACTACCACACTTTCATCAGGAATTAGACTAATCGATTATCTTGAAGGTATGACACCCCTTCCCGATCTTATTCTAATGGATGTCATCATGCCGGAAAAAAGTGGTTTGGAAACCCTTAGTGAAATACGTAATAGATATGGTGAATCATTTAATGTCCCCGTTATTTTTCTTACGGGAGATGAGGATCTTTCCACTGAGATGAAAGGTCTTAATCTAGGAGCGGCGGATTTTGTCAGAAAACCGTTCTATCCTGAAACACTTATATTAAGAATTAGAAAAACTATCGAACTTTCAAGACTTCAAAGAACACTCGCCAAAGAAGTCGATAACAAAACCAAGGAAAATACACGTCTTACCCTTCATGTGGTTCAAACACTTGCCAAGGCAATAGATGCAAAAGATACATATACCAACGGACATTCAGATCGTGTTGCTAATTATTCAAGAGAGATTGCCAAAAGACTTGGATACAGCGAGAAAGAACAAGACGAAATGTATATGATTGGACTGTTACATGATGTAGGGAAAATCGGTGTTCCCGATCAAATAATCAACAAAACCGACAGACTTACCGATGAAGAATTTGAAGAAATCAAGAAACATCCTACAACCGGTCATAAGATTCTCAAAACTATCAAAGAAATGCCCCAGCTTGCATATGGCGCCAGATGGCATCATGAAAGAATAGACGGACGCGGCTATCCGGACGGATTAAAGGGCAATGAAATACCGGAAGAAGCACGAATTATTGCAGTAGCGGATGCGTATGATGCTATGACCAGCAATCGAAGCTATCGTAAAGTTATGCCTCAGGCAACTGTCAGGGAAGAAATTATTAAGGGAAAAGGTAAGCAATTTGACGAAAATATTGCTGACATAATGATCGACATGATAGATTCAGATACTGAATATACCATGAGAGAAATAACAAAAGAAGAGAACATCTCGGCAAAATATTCTGCCGAAGAGACTGTTAACAGAATAGACGTTAATCCTGAACTGCCAATACAATTGTCAGAGATAGAAATGATTGATACCAATCTTGGTCTGTTCCTGTGTGGAGATATAGAGGATTATCTCGAGGCATTGTCTATATTTAACGATTCCATCGAAACAAAGTCAAATAAGATTGAAGAAGCCCTTGCCGCAAGAGATATCGAGACATACACAACTCTTGTTCACTCACTTAAAAGTTCGTCACGTACCATAGGAGCCGTGGATATCTCGAATCTTGCAAAAGCATTGGAAAAAGCAGGCAAGGACAAGGATATTGAGACTATAATATCAGAGACGCCTAAGCTTCTTGCTATGTATAGAGATTTAGGGAATCCACTTTCAAGCATTATAAATTAGATAATTCTCATCCTTATTATTAGAGTTTTTCTCATGAGATTATTTCCAATTCACATGCTTTTTTTACTTCGTATCCCAAATCCGCTATTACTTTCTCAATCACATTGTCATCAATTTCTTTTCCAAGTTTAATTCTACATTTTTCAAGGTACGAAAGTGTCTCTTTTTTTCTTACGTTTTTTCATACATCAGTTGACACTATCATTCTATCTTCTCTAAAAACCTCTCAACATAATCCTTATAGTCATTCGGTGCCGTAAGAATTGATTCTGCATGTCCTGCCTTCGGAATGATATGTATCTCGCTATAGCCTGCCGTTCTTGCTGCCATATCCTCCGAATTCTTAGGGAGAATAAATGTGTCATCCGCGCCATGAATAAACAGGATCGGCACTTTATTATCATTTAATGAGTCTATCGGACGCATTTCTTTGATGGAATATTTGTATCTGATCTTACCTGTAAAATCAGCCAGATCGACTAAGAATACGGGTGCGTGTGCATTTCTGTAGCCTTCCCTTAAAACATTGTCGATATCGGAGAAGCCACAGTCAGCAACAGCAAAATCAATCTCCGGCTTATATTTAAGCGACGTGATCGTCGTTGCCGCGCCTAATGACTCACCATGAAGTCCAAGTACAGATATATCATCATAGCGTTTTCTTGTGTCATCAACAATGCATTTCAGATCCTGCGCTTCCCTGACTCCGTAAGTCGTGAAATCCGTAGCATTTTCACCATGTCCGCGAAGATCATATATTATACAGTTGAAACCAAGGTCCATATACATCTCCACATATTTGAGCGCGCCCATACGATTGTCAGTATATCCATGTGACACAATAATGTACTTATCTGTCGGAGAAGGATTCTTAAGAAGTTCCACATGCAGATCGTAATCCTCATATCCCTTCACGATGTAATCGGTCTTTTCCAAACCTTCATAAAATGATGTGTCATAATGATCGCTCTGCCATGCCAAAGCTTCTTCTAATGTCTGCCGCTTTCCCGTCATAACAAATGACGGAAGCCAGAATGCAAATGCAATAAAAAGAATCAAAATAACCACAATAACAACGATAATAATATTTCTTACCATTCCTTCACCCCTTTATCCTTATCAACAAACTTCCACCCATAATAATTGTCTGCCCAATATCCGTGACCATTCCCGTTATCTCGTAGCAACGTATCCATGTTATCTCGCAGCAACTTATCCACGTTATCACGTAGCAACATAGCCACGTTATCTCGTAGCAACGTAGCCACATTATCACCCGCTAATGCTTTCTCTTACTACACGGTCAAGCACCTCTGCAAGCTTTGCGTGTCCCTCCGGTGACAGGTGCAGTGAATCC
>OMSZ01000007.1 GCA_900313855.1 uncultured Eubacteriales bacterium | reverse complement strand
GACTCTGCCCTTGGCAAAGGTCGTGACATCCAAAGCACTCGGTATCTCGATAAGGCGTGCTATATTGGCCGCACAGGCATATTCGGGATTGATGGCCATGGAAAGACCAAGCTCTTCCCTAAGATAATCTATCTCGTCAAAATATTCAGGGTTTCGCACTCTTGCGATCGTGTGGCAGTTACCGGATTTCTTGGCTATAAGGCAGCAGAGAAGATTGATCTCGTCCTTGCCTGTAACCGCGATAAGCAGATCGCTGTCTTTGATACCTGCATCTAACTGCGTTTTAAATGTAGTACCGTTGCCGGCAATCGCCTGCACGTCTAATTCAGAAAGCGCTTTATCTAACTTGCTTTCATTGGTGTCTATAAGAGTAATGTCATGTCCTTCTTCGTTAAGCTGTTCGGCGAGTGTATATCCCACCTTGCCGCAGCCGACAATAATTATCTGCATATTATCCTCCTGTATATGCAATGTTATTAATAATGATCTTACTTAATAGTTGGCCCGTGACTTTATCAACTATGCAAGTTATTATAACACTAAAAAATAAATATACAACATATTAATGTATAAAATTGTAACAGACAAAACAGGCATTGCATGTTTTTGAAAAAAGGATATAATAGAATACATATTGTTTTGGAAGATTGAGGGGTATGGTATGACAAGAGAACAATTTCTTAATTTGATCAATCAGAAAATACTGGTGCTTGACGGAGCGACCGGTACTAATCTGCAGAAGGCCGGTATGCCGACAGGTGTGTGTCCGGAAAAATGGATACTTGAACATAAGGATGTGATGATAAAGCTTCAGACGGATTATATCAATGCCGGAAGCAATATCATTTACGCTCCTACATTTTCGGGCAACCGTATAAAGCTTGAAGAGTACGGTCTGGAAAAGCAGCTTGTGAAAATGAATCAAGAGCTGGTTGCCTTATCCAAAGAAGCTGTTGCCAAAACCGGCTACAGGGCTTATGTTGCCGGTAATCTGACGATGACGGGAAGACAGCTCTATCCGATAGGAAAGCTTACGCTCTCTGAGCTTATTGATGTATATAAGGAACAGATAAATGTGCTTGTTGACGCGGGAGTGGATCTTTTGGTGGTTGAGACCATGATGAGTCTTGCCGAGGCGAGGGCGGCTCTTATCGCTGCCAGGGAAACCTGTGAGCTTCCGGTTATCGTATCAATGACCTATAATGAAGACGGAAGAACATTATACGGCACTCCGCCGGAGACCGCGGTTGCCGTGCTTCAGAGTCTTGGCGCAGATGCGGTGGGAGTTAACTGTTCTACCGGACCGGATAAAATGATCCCGATAGTTGAGACTATGAAGAAATATGCCAATGTTCCGATTCTTGCAAAGCCTAATGCCGGAATGCCGGAGCTTGTTAACGGTGAGACGGTATATGCTATGACACCGCTTGAATTTGCCGATTACGGAAAACAGCTTGTAGATGCGGGTGCTAATCTTATCGGTGGCTGCTGCGGCACTACGCCGGAGCATATAAAGGAGCTTGCGCGTATGGCAAGCCTTTGCGAAGTACCGGAGATAGATGTCAAAAAGAAGCGCCTGCTTGCTTCTGAGCGCAAGCTGTTAGAGATCGATCTTGACGGGCGTTTTATCGTTGTTGGTGAAAGAATCAATCCGACAGGTAAGAAGAAGCTTCAGCAAAGCCTTCTTGAGGGCAGGCTTGATATGGCTGTTGATATGGCGATTGAGCAGGAGGAGAAGGGAGCCTCTGTGCTTGATATCAATGTTGGAATGAACGGTATTGATGAGGATGATATGATGCAGAAGGTCATCTACGAGGTGACAGGAGCAGTCGATCTGCCTCTATGTATAGACTCATCGTATGTCGGGGTTATAGAGCATGCGTTAAGGATATATCCGGGTCGCGCACTTATCAACTCTATATCAATGGAGACGGAAAAGCTTGAAAAGCTAATGCCGATTGCTAAGAAGTACGGCGCTATGTTTATTCTTCTTCCGTTATCGGATGAGGGGCTTCCTAAAAATATAGAGGAGAAGAAGGAAATAATCAATACAGTATATGACAAAGCAATTAAGATGGGCTTTGCTAAAGAGGATATCATAGTTGACGGTCTTGTGGCGACTGTCGGCGCTAATAAGAAGGCAGCGTTAGAAACCTTGGAAACGATAGAATACTGTAAGAAAGAGTTGGAGCTTCCTACGATATGCGGATTGTCTAATATATCCTTCGGTCTGCCGGAGAGGGGCTTTATCAATACCGCTTTTCTTACAATGGCAATAGAAAAAGGACTTACAATGGCTATTGCAAACCCTTCACAGGCGCTGTTGATGAATGCGGCATATGCTGCCGATCTTCTTATTAATAAAGAAGGCGCGGATCTGGCTTATATAGAAAATGTTACGCCTATGTCCGAAATAGCTCCTGCCGCTGCTTTGCCGGGTGCAAAGGCTGCCAAAGAAGCAGGCGGTGATCAGTCATCATCTTCTAAAGTATCAGACAATAAGGAAGCTGATAAATCCAGGTTGTATATGAATGTTCTTAAAGGGAATAAACGCACAATGGTCGAGGATACAAAAAAGTATCTTTTGGATGGAACAGAACCCAAGGCTATAATTGAGGAGCATCTTATTCCTGCGATCAATGAAGTGGGGCTGCTATTTGATAAGAAGAAATATTTCCTCCCGCAGCTTATTGCTTCTGCTGAGGCTATGGAAATGGCTATCAAAGAGGTTGAGCCTCTTCTTCCTAAGGCAGAGGACGGTGCGGCTAGGGCTACAATTGTTATTGCAACGGTTGAAGGAGATATACATGATATAGGAAAGAATCTTGTGGCCATGATGCTTAAGAATTACGGTTACAGGGTGATAGATCTTGGTAAGGATGTTCCCAAAGAGGTCATTGTTGATACTGCCGTCAAGGAAAAAGCAGATATAATTGCTCTTTCAGCACTTATGACTACGACTATGATGAGGATGAAGGATGTCGTAGAATATGTCAAGGAAAGAAAGCTTGATATAAAGGTTATAATAGGCGGCGCTGTCATTACGGAAAGCTTTGCAGAGGAGATAGGTGCTGACGGATATTCGAAGGATGCAGCACAGGCCTGCAAGGTTGTTGAGAGCCTGCTTAAGGCATAAAACAAAAGCATTGACATAAGGGTTAATAATTGTTAAAATATGAAACAGTTTTGTTGATTTGAAAGGTGGAATTGATATGAGGAAGATGGTATTATCCCTGTTAGTTGATAACAGTTCGGGAGTTCTTTCAAGAGTATCCGGATTATTCAGCCGTAGAGGCTATAATATAGACAGCCTGTCGGTTGGCGTTACCGAGGATCCTAAATATTCGCGTATGACTATTGCTGTAAGCGGTGATGATCTTACATTGGCTCAGATTGCAAAGCAGCTTAATAAGCTTGAGGATGTTGTTGAGATCACTGAGCTTAAGGATGGTTCTTCAGTATGCAGAGAGCTTGTACTTGTTAAGGTTAAGAGCTCGCGTGAAGAGAAGCAGGCGATTATTGCGATGACCGATGTTTTCCGTGCGAAGATAGTTGATGTTTCGGTGGATTCGCTAATGATAGAGCTTACCGGTAATGCGAACAAGATTGACGCATTTATCGGACTTCTTGATGGATTTGAGATAGAATCAATAGTAAGAACAGGTCTTACCGGTCTTACGAGAGGAATTAACAATTCCGGTAAGGATTGAGTGTTGAATTGACAGGCCTGCCGATACGTTAAGCGTCAGGCAGAAGCTTATCATATATATTTTATTATATTTCCAGGAGGATCTTTAAAATGGCAAAGATTTTTTATGAATCAGATTGTAACTTATCATTATTAGAAGGCAAGACTATTGCTGTAATCGGTTATGGCAGCCAGGGACATGCACATGCTCTTAACGCTAAGGAGTCAGGCTGTAATGTTATCATCGGACTTTACGAGGGAAGTAAGTCATGGGCAAGAGCAGAGGCACAGGGCTTTGAAGTATATACAACTGCAGAGGCAGCTAAGAAGGCTGATATTATCATGATCCTTATCAATGATGAGCTTCAGGCTGATATGTATAAGAAGGATATCGAGCCGAATCTTGAGGCAGGCAATATGTTAATGTTCGCGCATGGTTTCAACATTCATTTCGGATGTATCAAGCCACCTGCAGATGTTGATGTAACAATGATCGCACCTAAGGCTCCGGGACATACTGTTCGTTCAGAGTATCAGGCAGGTAAGGGAACACCTTGTCTTATCGCTGTTGAGCAGGATGCAACAGGAAACGCTTACGATATCGGTCTTGCTTATGCACTGGGCATCGGCGGAGCAAGAGCAGGCGTTCTTGAAACAACATTCAGAACAGAGACCGAGACAGACCTGTTCGGTGAGCAGGCAGTTC
>OMSZ01000086.1 GCA_900313855.1 uncultured Eubacteriales bacterium | reverse complement strand
TCATTTCTTTCGTTTGATCTGTCAGCTAGAAGAAGTCTTCTTCATTCCTATTTAAGATAGCCATGACATATTTTCATATTCTACTTATCATCCTCTTCATCCAGATCAGACAATTCCGCAGAATCATAATGCAATTCCACTTCCAAAAGATCATAGGTACGATAGAACTCTGTCATAATTCTGGTAGCAACATCATCTGTCTCTTTCGAATTGAGATTCATCAAAAGCACAGCATACTGGGTACTGCTGTATCTGGTTGAGACATCAACATTTCTGATAGAATTGATAATTGCATTTTCTAAAAGCTTCATGATACGGTCCCGTTCTTCAATCGTTACCTTTATTCCGTTTACCGAAGTTATCGTAAACAGTATTATCTGAAGCTGCTGCTT
This sequence comes from uncultured Eubacteriales bacterium, assembly GCA_900313855.1. Classification (GTDB taxonomy): domain Bacteria; phylum Bacillota; class Clostridia; order Lachnospirales; family Lachnospiraceae; genus CAG-590. The sequence goes on along the minus strand of OMSZ01000086.1, from coordinate 2,079 downwards.
ATTTCTCTCGGTTATATTGCATATATACTCATACATTTTCGTAAACTCTGGGTATTCCGCCATCATACAGCCCTTATAGTTACCCTTGCTCTTAATAACCTTTATAAGCTGCTGAAGATCAACCGCCTCCACATAATCCTCGTAATCGGCATCATCAGATATACGGTGACAGTAGAACGCATTCCCCTTCTGCTGTTTTGCAACATATACAGCCTTGTCAGCATTTTCATATAGAACCATGACTTTGTCCTTCTCAGTCATAACCTCGGTTGCGCCTATCGACACTGCCATATTCCTTATTCTCTCATCAACAGAAATTCTCTCCTCTAAAAGACCGAAAAATCTGTCAGCAAATGCTTTTGCCTTATCCTCCGAATCCGCCTCCTCATTATATACAACGAACTCATCGGCTCCAAATCTCGATATTATCAGACCATTTCCCGCTGCCCTTAAAACCTCTACCAAAACCTTGAGATAGTGATCACCAACAACAAAACCTTCGGTTTCATTAATTCTATGGAAATGATCTATATCAAATATAAACAGAGAGCCATGTCCCTTCTGTCCAATAGCGTTCTGTATCTCAATCCTACCTTTTTCCCTGCCAAAGGTTGCGGTAAGATTGTCAAGCTCGCCAGTCGAGTCTCCTCCTCTGTCTTCGGCATAATCAATGACACGAGAAAGAATAGTTGTAGCCTGCTGAACCACCTCTGCATCCTGATCCGGATTAACCTTGGGAAGTCTTTTTTCCTCGATCAATTTGATCATAGCAAGAGTACATTGCTCATCCCACTGTGTTCCTACACCGCGTCTTAATTCGGATAAAACCTTACTCTCATCAAGATGTCTTCTATAAACACGGTTAGAGGACATCGCATCATAGTCATCGGCAACCGCAATGATCTTAGCGATCATAGGAATTTCATCACCTGAAAGTCCTTCCGGATAACCCTTTCCGTCAGCACGTTCATGATGATACTTTGCTCCTATATCAAGTCCTTTGATCATATCAATATCTTTAAGTATCTCTGAACCTATAGTAGTATGGCTCTTCATAACCTGATACTCTTCATTGGTAAGTCTTCCCGGCTTATTAAGTACGGCGTCGGGAATTCCTATCTTGCCTATATCATGCAAAAGACCGATAAATTTCACATCAGAAATCGCAATATCAGAATACCCGATTTCCTTTGCTATTGCAGCCGAATATTCAGCTACCCTTCTTGAGTGACCTCTGGTATATTCATCCTTTGCATCAATCGTATTAGCTATAGTGGTGATGGTCTGCATAGTCATCTGCTCCATAGCTTCGTTACGATTGATTATCTCCTCATTCATCGCACGTATTTCTTCGTTCTGGGCCTCTAATTGCTCACTCTGTTCGCGGATCTCTTCATTTTGCGCCTCAAGCGCCTCACTCTGCTGGCGTATTTCTTCATTTTGCGCCTCTAATTCCTCGGTAAACTGTATATTTTTATTATGTATCTCATCATAGAGCTTAGTTGCAAGATATGCCCCTATAAAGCACAGGAACAAAAGAGCGATCTGAATCTCAATATCCTTACTGTTGTGATCATTTATCTCCCCTTTTGTATAGCGCATGAATATTGAAATAAAGTTAACTATGGCAGATGCAATACCGCTAAATACTATGATCTTAGGTTGATGGAAAAGCACAAGTAAAGACAGCATTGGAAGAATATATGAGAATACCATCGTTGTGCTTCCCGTTATCATTACAAAACAGTACATAACAAAATAACCGGCAACTATCTCATAACGCAGGCTGAATCTGTCCGGTTTTGTAATATATCTGAAAAGTACAAATGCAGCAGGAGCAGCGGTAAATATCATAAATACAACAAGATATGTAATACTTCTCTCTCCCTTAGCAACCTCGCCAATATATGCCACTGCAAGAATTAGCACAATCAGCATCCAGCCCCAAACGAGACTTTTGTTTATCTTTTTAACATGTTCTTCCATAATTACTACTCCTGTCCCATACTGATCACTTCACCATTGACCGTGATCTTTGATCTTATGTATTTTTTCTTGAAGTTTTCTTCAGCTACATTA
>OMSZ01000026.1 GCA_900313855.1 uncultured Eubacteriales bacterium | reverse complement strand
TACTCTAAACGATCAAGCTCATCAACAGTAACCGGAATAAACCTAGGATCCCTTGTTGATGCGGATATCGCATTCTCAATGATCTCCTCTGCAAGGGTGCTTCTTACCGGTGCTATCGTTCCTATACACCCACGCAATCTTCCATCCTTATGAAGCGAAACGAAGGCACCTGCCCTGGTGCTCTTTAACTGCTCATCTATTTCACCTTCAACCTCAGAATACGAAAGCTCCCGGTGCTCTTTTATATATGTTTCCAGAGATTTTCTGGCGAGCCTTACAAACCCGTCCTCTTCACTACGTTGCCTGTCCCGTCTTTCCTTTTCTCTCTTCTCGAATTTATCCAGAAAATTTCTGTCACTACCGTCTTCCCCAGGCTGCACCTCATAAGTGCATACCCCGTAGCCAACGCCAAATGGTCCCTCATGGGAAAGCTTAGAGGTCTTAACCTTCGTCTTATCAAGTGCTCCCGCCATAATAACAAACGATCTGTGACCGCACTCCGCAACCTTTTCTAAGAATAATTCATCAAAATCAAACAGCTCTTCAAAGGCCGCCCTGCCCATAACGTCCATAATACGCTCTTCATAAACCGGACCATCGGGAACAAACCCATACGGTCCATCCTCCTTAAGCTTATGTGAAAGATCGCCGCTTGCAATATATACCACCCTTCTGTTAAGCTCCTGTGCCGCCTGTTTAACAAGCATTCCAAGCTTATAGTGATCTGTTAGCGGAAGACCTGATAATCCGATCCTTACCAGATCAAAATCCACATATTTCTTTGTTATAAAATAAAGAGGTATCAATGTTCCATGATCTAAGGACGCATTCTTCTGTCCGCCGGTTCCTGCATCAACTTCGTTTTCCGCAGCAAGCATACAAAGCTTCCTGACAAATGCCGTATCATAATCCGCGCCTATTCCCACCTGCGGCGCACCAAAATCAGCAAACGATCCCTCTGCCGTTTCTCCCGGTGAAATATGAAAATAATCAGAATACATTACGCTGTGCGGTGTTGAAACAACTATTGTATCAGGTTTTAGCTCAGCAACCATATCAGCCACTTTTTCATATGCCTTAATAGTATCGGCAATCCCCTTCTCACGTCCGTGACCGACCTCCGGTACGATCAACGGCGGATGAGGCACCATAAATGCTCCTACGATTCCCATAACAACCTCCTCCTTAAAAACTACTTTTTTACATTATCCTTCTATTCTCTGTTTTAGGCAACATTTATTTCCCAAAATACCAATATAAATAGAAAAATGCTAACCCATTGTTAGCATTTTTAACTTATAGTTAACATTTTTCTATTGAATTTGAAAACTAAACAAGTAAATTCTGTAAAAATCCATCCTGGAAGAACTCTTTAACCTCGATCAATGAATCAAATATCTTATCAGCAATTTCCTTAACTTCGTCATTAGGCTTGATCAGATCAACGACCATTATCGTATATAGTCCCGCTGCATGAGAAGATTTTATTCCATTAATAGAATCTTCGATCCCTATCGCCTCTGAGGTATCTACCCCCAAAAGCTGACAGGCATGTTCATATATATCCGGTGCAGGTTTCCCATTAGCAACGATACCACCGTACATTATCGCATTAAAATAACTGATCAGTCCCGTTTTCTTGAGGTTAACCTCAGCTCTCTCCTTCATTGTGGATGTCGCAAGACCTATCATATATCCGTGCCCTTTAAGATAATTAAACAGCTCTCTGACTCCCGGCTTAACTTCTATTCCGTTCTCTCTGATATCCTCGTCCATACGATTCATCGTTGTTTCACGGAAGGCCATATAATCAAAGTCTTCTCCGAAATGAGACTTCATAAGCTTTTCATTTCTTTCCTTTGTAGCACCCGCTATCTTGTCAAGCAGGGTCTCCATGACTTCCTCATCGATCCCGTATTCCTTTGCACTTATCATCCAATGCTTTCGATAAAGCTTCTCCGAGTCGAAGATCACACCATCCATATCAAACACTACAGCCTTAATCATAATCCCATTCCCTCTGACTTTCATATACTTATAATTTTGTACTGATCATTTATATTATTTCCTTTTGAAGATTTTAACCGTGATCAAAATCATTCCTGATAATAGCACGACAACAAAGATCACACAAGCCGTAATTCGCGAATAAGAAACCAATCCGTATTCCGGTTTCTTATCATGCTCTTTGTAATCAACCGGATTTCTCATAGAATCAGCACCGGAATATTCAAAGCAAAGATCCGACACACTTTCATTACCGGCGCGATCCTTTGCCGTAATCCTGATATCATAATTACCATATTTATTATAACTGAATTCCTTCTGCTTTGCATCATATTCTTTTCCATTTATACAAATTTCTACAATTTCATCATCAGGATCCTCTAATTCCCAGGAAACAGAACCTTTTTCTCTTACCATCTCACCGTTATCCATACCCAAAAACTTTATCGCAGGCGGCGTATTATCAACAACAAAACATACCTGCTTTTCGTTAATGTGACCAAGCTCATCAACGGCATATGCTTTAAGGACATACTCCCCGTCTTCTTCAACACTGATCCCACCGGCACACTCAACTCCATTAATTATCAGACTGTAATCTTTTAATGTCAGGTCTTTGACACCAATGCTGTGCATTTCTTCATCTCCAAAGGTTCTATAACACTTACCGTCAAGCTCCTCCATTCCGAAAATTACCGGAGCGCTGCGATCGATCAGAAAATGAACCCTTTTTCTATCCTCATTACCGGCCTTGTCCTTTACCTTAATGCCTATCTGATATATACCATCCTCCGTAAACACTTCATTCATACTGCTGCTTTCGTTCAAAAGCAAAAAATCAGAAAGATCAAGAGGAATGACATTCCCATCCATATCCGTTCTGCTGCCGGTAAGCTCAACCCTGCTGCTTTCAAAGAAAGCTTCCCTTACCATGAATCTAAGCTTTACCTCTTCATCCCACTGTTTATATGCATTGGTTCCGGTTATATATATCTGTGGCGCCGTTTTATCAATTGTAAAACGAACAACCTCCTCGTTACTTTTATTACCTGCCATATCCTCAGCATTTATTCTGACCTCATATTCACCGTCCTCAGAAAAAACATATGATTTCTTTTCAAGCCTTTTGTCATGATCAAAAATATCAAGTTCTTCCGTTCTATGATTGTTCCTGTATGTTCGTCTGACTTTAATCACCACATCATTAGTATCATAAAAGCTCTCTTCGCACACAAACTTCAATCTGACATTTTCATTCCTG
>OMSZ01000029.1 GCA_900313855.1 uncultured Eubacteriales bacterium | reverse complement strand
GGATGCGCACGGATTCGAATAGGAAGTGAGTCTGCTAAAGCAGACCCGAATCCGGCGCGCAAGACTCGCGAGCGAGTCTTGACTAATTCTTTGGGGTGGGATAATGAATAAAGACCGTATATTGATAGTTGAGGACGACAGGGAGATAAGAAATCTATTGTCGGTCTTATCGGACCAAATGGTGCAGGCAAGACAACTATAATGAAGATAATGGGTGGTCTGGCATTTCCAACGGGAGGAAAGCTTGAAATGTACGGCGCATCCGATGAGAAGGGTCTTAATCACGCAAGGACGCGTATGAGCTTCATGATAGAGACTCCTTATGAGAAGGATAAAATGACTGCTTATGAGAACCTGGAAAAGCAGAGACTTCAAAAAGGTATTCCCGATAAGAACAGAGTTAATGAGGTGTTAGAGATAGTCAATCTTCAAAATACAGGTAAGAAGATAGTTAAGAATTTCTCACTCGGAATGAAGCAGAGGTTAGGACTTGCCAATGCTCTTATTTGATAAGGGAGAGGATTATCTGCTTAATTATGCTGCAGATAGTTTTGAGTGAAGACTAACAAAGGTTTTCAAAAAAAGACTTACAAACATTTTTCAAAAAAGACTTTACAAGGCGGTTGATTCATGATATAGTACAAAACAGTTCAGCGCTTTGACGCGTTAAAGTGCTGAAACGGTACGGTGAATAATATTAGCCGTAATACAGTAAGGCATAAGTAAAGGAGTGATCAAAATGAAAGAGATATCTAAGCTTATGGGATTCCGTCCCGAGGTAAAGGTATTAGACGCAACATTAAGAGATGGAGGATTGGTGAATGATTTCTATTTCACTGATCAGTTTGTAAAGGATTTATACCAGGCTAATATAAGAGCCGGTGTTGATTATATGGAGATAGGTTATAAGGCTGACAAGACTATGTTTGATGTCGATAAGTTCGGAAAGTGGAAGTTCTGTGATGATGATGATATCCGTGCTGTTATTGGCGAGAACGAGAATACGGGACTTAAGCTTGCGGTCATGGCTGATGTTGGACGATGCAATTACAAGCAGGATATCGCGCCAAAGAGCGAGAGTCCGGTTGATCTTGTAAGAGTAGCAACATATCTTAGTACGATTCCGGCAGCAGTAGATATGATAGAGGATGCGACGAATAAAGGATATGAGACAACATGTAATATTATGGCAATATCTAATGGTCAGGAGACAGACCTTAAGGTTGCGCTTGATGTGCTCGGACAGTCGCCGGTTAATACCTTCTATATTGTAGACAGCTTTGGATCATTATATCCTGAGCAGATCGCACGTATAGCAGACATTTTCATGGAGTTTGCTACAAAGTATGGCAAACAGGTTGGAATGCATGCTCATAATAATCAGCAGCTTGCATTTGCCAATACTATAGAGGCGGTTGGTGACGGTGTTAACTGGTTAGATGCAACATATTCCGGAATGGGACGTGGCGCAGGTAACTGTCAGATGGAGCTTTTGTTAGGCTTCCTTAGAAATCCTAAGTTTAACATTTACCCTGTGTTGCAGTTTGTGGAGAATCATATGAAGCCGCTTGAGAAAGAGGGAATCAGATGGGGCTATGACCTCCAGTACATGATGACGGGTATTCTTAATCAGCATCCGAGAACAGCGATCGCATTTACTAAGGATGGCAGAGAGGATTACTGTGAATTCTATAAGGAGATCGTTATTCAGGATTGAAGAGCAGAGGTTACGGATAAGCAGAGCAGCTGTGATGATGAGGGCGCCTTAGTTGATGCAGTTATAGAGGAGATGCTTTCTTCTACCGAAAACTATCGTAAGATGGTGGATAAATGGTGCATCAAAGCGACAGATGACGATTATCGCAGGTGGGATTACGATCATTCTTTTGTTAAGGATAACACTAAGCCTTGAGGGGATAAAGAATTAAGCTGTTTACTGTGATCACCTCTTGTCGGGAGAGGATGAATGTTTAACTGGACGATCAAAGTTGAAATAGATATTATAAACCAACTGCTTAAAGCAGAGCAGTGATAGAAACGAAAGGATCGGTACACCCGATCCTTTTGTGCAAATCTAACAATTAAAATTGTTAGATTTTACTTGTAACATTTTTTTGTTTGAGATAAAATAATATTGGGTTCATTCAGATTTTTTCGGATTCTGATTAGGGGGATACAGATGATAGATAGAGCAATTATTTATTATGATAATTACTCGCCGGTCGGTGATCTTATTGTGGTTTCGACCTGCTTTGTCTTTATAATTCTTATAGGTTCGGCGTATATAAGCAAGACCAGGAGTTTCATGCTGTTTCGAATAATGATAGGACTGCTTATGCTTTCGGGACTTATGAATGTTATCTTCCATGTATCGCTTAACAATCTTGATGTTTTTTCCGTACCGGTCATTTATTTTTTCAGGATCACATATCATATGCTCTTGTTCTCTATTCTTTTCCTGCTTGTTCTTTATGCTATGATACCACTGCGTCTTGATAAGGATTCTGATAAAAGGTATATAATTCTTGCGGCAGTCGGGTATGGGATTACATTTGCCTATGAGGTATTAGGTTCAATTCTTAAGTTCGGTTTTCATATAACGGAAAGCGGCGAGGTCGTTGAGGGCTTTAATGCGTTTTCGTTTTCGTATATTTTCTATGTGTCAATATTATTATTTATGATGGTGAAGTATCGCAACAGGTTAGTCAGGCCTTTTATGCGCGGGGTGATCCGTTCGTATTTTGTATCGGTATCTCTGATGGTGATTCAGGCATATTTTCATCAGACATCATTTACAACTGCTACATTTCTTTTCCCGATATTTACTTTGTTATATCTGATCCATGCCAATCCTTTCGATATAGAGATCGGCGCCGTTAATGTTATGGCGTTTGAGGATATGGTCAAGTATGCTCATTTACATAAGCAGAAGCTGCTGTTTATGAGTCTTTTCATGCATGATTATGAGGGGACCGGTAAGAAATACCCAAGGGAGATACAAGAGACTATACGTCATTTTTATGGTGACTTTTTCAAGGGTGCAGTTCTTTTTCAGATCACAAGCGTTCGTATGATGCTGGTTATCGATATTGACAAGAATCCGGCGTACGAGAACTCGGTTAATCATATATTAACATGCTTTGAAGAAGAATATCCCAAATATAAGAAGGATTTCAAGATAACGGTGTCTAAGATGGTCGAGCAGATCAAAACGGGCAGCGATTATGTGGGATTGATCAGGTTTATTGAATCTAAGATGAAAGAGAATGATGTCCACTTTATAGAAGAGAAGGATGTTAATGATTACAATGAGTATAAGTATATATTGAATCAGCTTTCTGATATTAATTCAAAGAAGGATCTTGACGATCCGAGAGTTGAGGTTTATTGCCAGCCGGTATTTAATATTATAACGGGTAAGTATGATACAGCAGAAGCATTGATGCGTCTTAATCTTGAGAAAACGGGTCTGGTATTTCCTGACAGATTCATTAAGGTTGCGGAGGAGAATAATTATATTCATACATTGAGCAGGATAATTCTTCATAAGACATGCCTGCATATTAAGTCCATGCTTGACTGTATGTATTTTGTGAAAAGGATATCAGTCAATTTCTCTGTGTCTGAGGTCAGGGATGAAAATTTCTGTAAGGATATCAATGATATAATAGAAGCGAGCGGAATACCTTATGAGAAGATAGCGGTTGAGATTACTGAGAGTCAGAATGATGATGACTTTGTGATAATGAAGGGAAAGATCAACGAATTGAGAAAACATGGAATCAAGTTCTATCTTGACGATTTCGGAACGGGTTATTCTAATTTTGAGAGAATAATGGAACTTCCGTTTGATATAATTAAATTTGACAGATCATTAGTCTTAGCCTGCGAGACGGATTATAAGGCACAGAAGATGGTATATCATCTTGCGAGGATGTTCTCGGATATGAATTATGATGTACTGTATGAGGGGATCGAGACGGTTGAAGATGAAGAGAAATGCATGAATATGTGCGCGAGATATCTTCAAGGATATAAATATTCAAAGCCGATCCCGATCGAAAGGCTTACGGAATATTTCGAAAGAGAGATTGCGTAAAAAGTAATTTTGAAATTGACGAAGTGTATTAGAATATTATATAATTAATCCTGAGAATATTTTTCGCAGGATTATTTACTTTACAGGAAACTTCGTTTCCAATAAAGCAAAAACGCTCCCCGGGGATGCACACTCGCGCGTTTGGAAATTGTTGCTTGCAGCAACCGCGGTCTTCGCTCTGCTACGGTCCGCGTTGAACGCATGTCCACTGGACATGCAACGCCGGCGCGAGAGTTTCGCGAGCGAAACTTTTTTTAGTACATTTGCGAAGATTGTAGGAGGGATAAGGTTATGAAGGTTAGAAAAAGAAGCATAGCTGTTAAGATTTTTGTTTCAATAATTGCCCTGCTTATTGTATCGGATATTGTTATGGGTGTTCTGATGTATAATAAGTCAAAGAAGGTGCTTGTAACACAGATCAAAGAGAATGCGATGAACATTGATAAATGTGTGGCTTCATCGGTGAGCGGGGATCTGTTATCGGTTATTGAGGCAGGCTCGGAAGGGTCAGAGGAATATGCTAAGATCAAAGATGAGCTTACTGTTTTTCTTGATAACAGTGGTGTTGAATATGTATATACAGTTAAGTCCGACAGCGCTAAGCATGCTGTATTCTTAGTGGATTCGGATCCGGATGATCCTGGACTTCCCGGTGATGAATATGACTGGGCTGATGAGATTGAGGGTGCGTACAAGGGACAGACTACTGTCAGCGAAGAACCATATACTGATGAATGGGGAACACATCTTAGCGCATTTAGTCCAATATACAGTGAAGGTGATATTGTAGGTATTGCGGTAGTTGATGTAAGTGCCAATTCGGTTGATGAGCAGACAAAGGGTATCCTTTCTATGATCATTATTATCTGCCTGATCGTTCTTGCAGTCGGCGCTGTGATACTGTTTATTATTAGTAACAGCTTCCGTTCAGGTTTTGTTCTTCTTAACGATAGTATTGTTGATCTTATAGAGGGCGACGGTGATCTTACCAAGGCTATCGTTATTACATCGGGTGATGAATTTGAGTTGATCGGTGAGAATATCAACAAACTGTTATGGTTTGTAAGAGAAATTCTTGTTAATATCACTAAGGATTCGGATTCATTACAGAAGGCTACAACCAATATTTCGCGGGATATGCAGGATTCCAGAGAGGATGCAACAGAGGTAAGCTCTGCAATGGAAGAGCTTTCGGCTTCAATGGAAGGAACAGCCTCATCAATGAATAATATTGCTCAGCTTATGAATGAGATAGCTGATGCGTTTGCCAATATTGACAATAAGATACGTGAGGGAAGCGAATTCTCTGATACCATGAAGGAGGATGCGATACGTGTAGGAGATCAGGCGGTTGCTGAGAAGGAGAATGCTACATTACGTGTGGATACAATGGAGAAAACCGTACAGAGCAGAATTGAGAGATCAAAGGCTGTCGACCGTATCAGAATACTTACGGATAATATTATAGATATTACGGATCAGACCAATCTTTTGGCATTAAATGCTTCCATAGAGGCTGCAAGAGCAGGTGAGGCAGGACGCGGATTTGCAGTAGTAGCTACTGAGATCGGACAGTTGGCAACCAATTCGGCAACAGTTGCAACAGAGATACAGACAATTTCTGCGGAGGTTATAGCTGCCGTTAATGATCTTGCTAAGGAAGCTGCTGCAATGATAGAATTCATCAATGAGAATGTGATGAAGGGTTATGGAGATCTTGTGAATACCAGTGATGAATACAGAAAGAGTGCTGAGCGTATAGATGAGATAATGCAGGAATGCGCAGAATTCAGCGCAAAGATAAGCAAGGACATTGAGGATGTTAAGGAGCATACCGATAGTGTCAATACAGTTGTTGAAGAGGCTGCGCGCGGCGTTAATCTTGCCACAGAGAAAACTCTTGATATGTCTGTACATCTTGGTCATATCGGTGAAGAGGCGGATTCAAGTAAAGAGATGACTAATGAGTTGCTTGATGAGGTTAACCATTTCAAATTGTGATCAGGTTGACTGATAATAATTGACAAGTATAAAATTTCTAAAAGCGGGTATTTCTAATATACAGAGAGCCCGCTTTTTTACTTTGAAGGAAGCTTTATTTTCTATAAAGTAAAAACGCAGGACTCCTTCTGATGAAATAAAAAGGAAGAGAGTAATGGAAAAAGAAAGTAATATAGAATATTTAAAGCGATACGGCGAGGAAATGGACCAGTTTCTGGATATACAGTTTGAAAAGGGAGTCAGGTATGACAGTCCCGCAAAAGCTTATGAGGATTTTAAGAATTATTATGATAAAAGATTAAAGGCAGCGGGACAGGCAGGAAAGAGGATTGTGACAAATACCTATGATAGTTTTTCGTAATCTTTTGGAAACTAAAAAATTATTGTATTTATCCGTTTTCATGTTATTATATACTGGTATATTGTAATTAAATCATTTTATTGTAAAAGAAAAAAGGAAAGAATATTATGCATAAAGAATTTTTGATGGGTAACGAGGCGATAGCGCTTGGAGCTATGGCAGCGGGAGTAGGTGTGGTATCGGGATATCCCGGAACGCCGTCTACAGAAGTATTAGAGGCGGTCGCTAAGAATAATAGCGG
>OMSZ01000073.1 GCA_900313855.1 uncultured Eubacteriales bacterium | reverse complement strand
CGGGATGCGCACGGATTCGAATAGGAAGTGAGTCTGCTAAAGCAGACCCGAATCCGGCGCGCAAGACTCGCGAGCGAGTCTTGACAGCTATAATATCTTATCATAGATGCGTGATTATATTGTAGTCCGATGCTTTTGTAAGAGGATCCCTACTGTTGTAATCAAAGACAGCGTATAACCATTCGGTTTTGACATCACTATAATCTTTTCCGGTTATCCATGAAGCAGACTCTGCAATTATCGGTTCTATATGCATACTCCTTGCGGCTGCTTTGGAGTCATAGCCTTCCTTTGCAAGATAAAGCTCATCTGTTCCGCCTGACTTAAAGAAATTATTATAGTCGGCTTTCTCTATCATGGAATCCTTTCTCCATTTGGGTCTGGTCTTTGCGTTCTCCCTCAGATAATAGTCAAAGGTAAGCAGACTGTCAAAGATCATTATCGCATCTTCAAATCTTTCTTTGAAAAACTCTCTTAATGCAGCATATTTATCCTCTCTTCTTAGCCCTATATCAACAAATCCGTTATCCTCATAATACTTTCCCATACTCTCATACATTTCAAACGGCGTATCAAAAAATGATTCCATATACAAAAGCACATGTTCAAACATGGCGCTGTTATAATAAAGCTCTACCATTTCTTCAACACGTTTTAATTTGAGTATCTCACCGTAGGATATCCATTTGGTGGATAGAACTTCATAGGGCTGCTCATCGCTATATATGAGGTTATATTCCTTTACCTGCTCCTCCATGTAAGAACCCTTAAGCACCTTCAAAAATCCAAGTTGAAGCTGGTCCGGCTTTAATTCATAAGCATCATTAAAGGATCTCACAAAGGATTCATAATCCTCATACGGAAGCCCTGCGATCAGATCCAGATGCTGATGGATATTTCTCATCCTTCTTATCGCATTCATATTATTCTTAAGCTTTTCAATATCCATGGTCCTTCTGATCTCTTTAATAGTTCGAAGATTAGTCGTCTGCAGACCGATTTCAAGCTGTATAAGCCCCGGTCTCATCTTAGAAAATATACTGATATCCTCATCCTCAATAAGATCAGCAGCAATCTCAAAATGATAGTTTGTTATCCCGTTATCATTATCCTTTAAATACCGCCATATCTCTCTTGCCCGCTTCTTATCACAATTAAATGTCCTGTCTATGAACTTCACCTGTCTGACCTTATTAGACATGAAATAGGAAAGCTCATCAAAAACCTTATCAAGACTTCTAAATCTTACACTCTTGTCAATTGACGAAAGACAATAGCTGCATGAAAAAGGACAACCCCTGCTGCTTTCATAGTATAGTATCTTATTCTCAAATCTTGAAAGATCCTCATATATAAATGGTATCTCATCAAGCGGCAGCAATGGCCGGGGCAGATTTTTGACAATCCTGCCGTCAGAAGCTCTGTATGTGATTCCCGGGATATTGCTAAGATATCTCTCCTTACCTTTTGCAAACTCTTTTTCGTAGTCATTCAAACCTATATTATTACTGATATCTTCTACGCATGAATTATCAGGATACTGTTTTTTGTCATATACTTCTTTATTATGATCTTCTTTGCTATTCTCTTCTTTGCTTTGTTCTTCTTTGTCTAAAACTGCTTCAAGCTCACAATACATCTTTATCAGTTCATAAAATGTTTCTTCACCCTCACCTACTATAACGCCGTCAATAAAGCTGTTATTCTTAAGGACTTTCTCGCTGTCATAGCTTACCTCCGGTCCTCCAAGCCATATCAAAAGCTTTGGCGAAACCTTCTTAAGCTCACGGCATATATTAAGAATCTCCGAGATATTCCATATATAACAGGAAAAAGCGAGCAACGACGCCTCCTCCTTATATAACGACTGCATTATCTGTTCTAAGTTATGATTGATGGTGTACTCCCGTACAGAGATATCGGGCTTTATCTCAGAGCGCAACTCTTTTTCCAATTTACACTTTGAATATGCTTCCAAATCATATACCGCAAGATTTGAATGAACGTATTTGGCATTTAATGCCGCAAGAACTATCTTCATATCATTACTCCTGATCTGACAACAACAATTAATGAGGTTTCTCATAAAGTTAAAAAACAACCCCTTCTATCAGCCATGCATCTGACAAAAGGGGTTATACTATTCACAACAACCAGACTGCTATCATTTTATGATAATGCAGCTGTAATGATCGCCATTGAATATACCTCTGTGGCGGTACATCCTCTTGAAAGATCATTGATAGGTGAATTGAGACCTAAAAGGATAGGTCCATACGCCTCGAAATTACCCATTCTCTGAGCGATCTTATAACCGATATTACCTGCATTGATATCAGGGAAAATAAATGTATTAGCATGTCCTGCCACTTCCGAACTCGGACATTTCTTCTTAGCCACCTTAGGTGAAACAGCCGCGTCAAACTGCATCTCACCATCTATCGGAACATCAGGATTTCTCTCCTTTGTCTTTCTAGCTGCATTTCTCATCTTATCTACATCCTCGCCCTTTCCGGAACCATCTGTAGAATAGCTCAAAAATGCAACCTTAGGATCTACACCAAATACTCTTGCACATCTTATAGTTTCCTCAGCTATCTCAACAAGCTCATCTTCTGTCGGCTTTATATTGATACCACAGTCTCCCATTGCAAGAACCTCATTACCGCCTGTTGCTGATGGTCTTACAAGAATGAAACAGGAAGAAACCAAAGTATTGCCGGGCTTTGTTTTGATAAGCTGTAATGCCGGACGAACAGTATCTGCTGTTGAATATGTAGCTCCACCAAGTAAGGCATCTGCAAGTCCCATCTTAACGAGCATAGTACCGAAATAATTATTCTCTTTAAGTATTTCTCTTGCCTGCTCAGGGGTTACTCCTTTGCTCTTACGAAGCTCACAGAATTCCTCAACCATCTTATCCATATCCGCAAAATCATTAGGATTGATTATCTCTGCACCCCTTATATTAAATCCGGAATCCTCTGCCGCCTCATATATCTCATTCGGATCTCCCACAAGAATCGGATGAAGGAAATTACTTGCAAGAAGTCTTGATGATGCCTCAAGAATTCTTGAATCACTACCCTCAGTAAAAACTATTCTCTTAGGACTCTTTTTAAGAATCTCAATTAATTGTCCAAAACCAAACATAATACCTTCCTCCATATTAATTATATACTTTTTGTACTACTATATCTCTCATGATTATTGTATACAATCTCTAAATACTATTATATAATTTTTTTAATTTTTCTCAACCCGTTTTTTTAAGAAAATTTGTCATTTTATGTCTTTTTTTCAGTACACTCTAATGACAAAGTTAAAAGCCTTTATTTTTTAGCTTTGCAACTAATTGTACATAGAACTCTCTTACATCAAACCCATCAAAATTCTCACGATTGAGATCTATAACATCTCCATGTGATATTCCTCGCTTACCCTTTACTGTAAGTAATTGATAATCTTCTCCCCACTCAAAGGACTTGTATCCCACAAGACCATCATTTGCTCCATCAAAGGCATTGACAAGATGATACGAAAAATTAAGCGGGAACCTTCCATTGCCTGCTACATTTAACTTACTTCCAACACTTTGATAATATACCCCATAAACATCGGCAAGTTCTTCGTTACGTTTCTTACAAGCTGATGCAGTCAGGTCTGTGACTGCCTCGATGAAATTCGGATCATGATCTCCTAATCTTTTAAGAGCTGCGTTATAAGCATTGGCAAGAGCATCCTTCTGACCTTGAGGTATCTTTGATAACAGGTAATCAGCAAACTCACATCCTCTATGTGGAGTATTGATAGTTGTAAGTGATGCAACATGTTCTTTGATTCCCGGAATATTAAGTGCATATCTGCTATCCAGTCCTCCCTTGGAATGAGCAATTATATTAACCTTATCACAATTATAGTCCTTACATATTTCAAGGATTCTGTCTGCTACTTCCTTCCCGCATTCAGCAACAGATGCAGCAGATTGTTGCTTTCCGTAAAAAATAGTTGCACCGTTCTCCTCTAATTCCTTAGGAATCCTTCCCCAGTAATTGAGATAACGAAAATCTCTGAAAAACACTCCATGTACAAGAAGTAAAGGATACTTTGTGGCGCATATTCTATCCTCATGGCGCTCCTTATTCTTGATTATCTTATCATTTTCAACCTTGACCTCACGACCAGTAGTTTTAATTATAATTCCTAATACAATCAGATGGGCAATTGGTATCATGCCACATATAAGTCCCCAGACACGAATACGAAATCCCAACTGTTCGGAAGTAAGATACACTCTTATTATACCATTCCAGAACACAGTATTTTCTACAAGTACAATCAACAGAATATTAAACAGCCAAAGCTTATAGTCATCTTTGATTCCAGCTATACCGTAAGTTCCGAAAAATCCCACTATACAATAAATGATACTAATAACCGTAGATATCAGGAACATGATAAGCAGCTCCCGCCCGTTGGCACATCTCTTAAGTCTTTTTGTTTCCAGCTTTTTATTAGCATGCGACGGACTAATGTTGAGCCATAGGAACCAAAGTACCAACAAAATGATTGCAGGTACTTTGAATATTTCCGGATTCATAATTTTAACTGCAGTTAATATATTGGACAAAAGTACAATTATGATAACATTGATCATTCTAACAACATACTTCATCATCTATAACCTCTGATTCTGATTATATATATTCATTAATTTTTTATCAAACAAAGTCATGCTTATATATTATAGTCAAGACTCGCTCGCGAGTCTTGCGCGCCGGATTCGGGTCTGCTTTAGCAGACTCACTTCCTATTCGAATCCGTGCGCAT
>OMSZ01000030.1 GCA_900313855.1 uncultured Eubacteriales bacterium | reverse complement strand
GTAAACAGTTCTGTCGCAAGTCTAAGATCATCTATCGGAGGAAATGTAGGTGCAATACGGATATTAGAATCATGCGGATCGTTGTGGTACGGCCATGTTGCTGCCGCCTCAGTCATCTTAACTCCGGCTTTCTTTGCCATGGAAATAATATCCTTTGCGCAGCCATCTAATGAATCAAAGCTTATAAAGTAACCTCCATTCGGCTTTGTCCATGTTCCAATAGAAAGCTCACCAAGCTCTCTGTCAAGAATCTCTAATACAGCTTCAAACTTAGGTCTGATTATTTCAGCATGCTTCTTCATATGCTCAGTCATACCATGTATATCCTTAAAGAATCTGACATGTCTTAACTGGTTAACCTTATCGTGTCCGATCGTCTGATTCTTAAGCTGCTTCTTAATATCCTCCATATTATTAAGTGAAGTAGCAAGTGCTGCAATTCCGCTTCCCGGGAATGTAATCTTCGAGGTTGAAGCAAATTTATAAACCAGATCAGGATTACCTGCCTTCTTACACTCTGCCAAAATCTCAACTATGTAGTCCTGTTTATCTTCATATAAATGATGAATACCGTAAGCATTATCCCAGAAAATACGGAAATCCTGTGCTGCCGGTTTCAGTCTTGCAAATCTTCTTACTGTCTCGTCAGAATAAGAATATCCCTGTGGATTTGAATACTTTGGAACACACCAGATACCCTTGATCGACTCATCCTCGGAAACAAGCTTCTCAACCATATCCATATCAGGACCTTCCGGTGTCATCGTAACAGGGATCATTTCAATTCCAAAATACTCTGTAATTGCAAAATGTCTGTCATATCCCGGTACAGGACATAAGAATTTGACCTTGTCAAGCTTGCACCATGGAGTATGACCCATGATACCATGTGTCATGGCACGTGCAACGGTATCATACATTACATTAAGTGAAGAGTTACCGTAAATGATAATATTATCCGGATGATTCTCCATCATGTCACCGATAAGCACCTTAGCTTCAGGTATACCATCAAGAAGTCCGTAATTACGGCAATCTGTTCCATCCTCACAGGAAAGATCCACATGTGAATTCAGTGCATCCATCATTCCCATGGAAATATCAAGCTGCTCCCTGCATGGCTTACCGCGACTCATATCCAAAGCTAAATTCATTCCAAGATACTCTTTGTACTTCTCATAAAGCTTATCAAGTTCAGCCTTGAGCTCTTCCTTTGTCATCTCTGTATATTTTTTCATATTATGAACACTCCCTTCACTTTCAAAACTCGGTTTATAGTATCACATTTTATTTCTAAAATCAATGTTATTCATTAACCTTTCCATAATACTCCTCAAGTCGTGCTCTCGCCTTCTCATAAGCAGACTTCAAACCCGGATCAAACTGGGTTCCCATACCCTCTATGATTATGCGGTCGGCCTTCGCATAATCAAAAGCCTCCTTATATACACGCTTGCTGACGAGGGCGTCATAGACATCCGCTATAGCCATTATCCTTGCTTCGATCGGTATATTTTCACCTGCAAGCTTCTCCGGATAACCCGAACCATCCCATCTTTCGTGATGGTAATGCGCCACATTTTCAGCTATCGTCTTAAATGATTCATCATCGGTATTTATCAGTATCTGATGTATAACGCGGGCACCCTCTTCCGCATGCATTTTCATTTTCTCATATTCATCATCGGTGAATCTTCCGGGTTTTCTTAAAATATCGTCATCGACCGCAATCTTGCCAAGATCATGCATAGGCGCAGCCTTGATCACATCATTGCAAAATTCCTGCGATAATGGAATAACCCCCTCCTTAACGATCTCCTCAACCAAAATCCTCACGCCCGCGCTTGTACGTTTGATATGACCGCCGGTGGAGTTATCCCTGCTTTCAACCATCATAGCAAGACTCATGATCAGGTTGTCATGCATTTCCACAATATGCTTCGTCTTCTCATCCACCTGCTGTTTAAGGCTTTCATTATAGGAATCCAAAAGACTTATATAACGTCTGTTTGCGGTATCGTCTGTAAATGTGATTATATATCCGCGTTTTCTGCTGCCATCGTAGAGATAGTTCACATTTACATTATAAATCCTGTCATTATCATTATTGTCATTGACCGTTTCATTTTTTGCATCACCTGCATTATTATCCTTGTCGTGCACAATATATACGAATGTATTATTTTCATTGTTATTCTTAAAGCTCTCCAGAAAATGACGCATCTTTCTCTGGGAAGGCTTATATCCAAACATATCATCCACAGCGTTATCGGCAAGCTCCGGCACAAGTTCTCTTGCAACCTCATTGCTTCCAAGATAGCGGTATTTGAAATCAAATGATATATACCCAAGCTTCTGCTCCTGTACATAGGAATCGATTACCGTATTGCTGACATCATACAGATTAACCCTGTACGCAATAAGAAGATAAACAACCTCCGCGATCAGATAACCTAATGAAACAAGATCCAGACCGCTTTTAAAGATCTTTGAGAAAACCAAGTAATCCAGTACACATATTACCTCCGGAATAACAATAAGCAGCAGCATACGTCTTGGAACGTCCTTCTTTCTAAACCAGGAGTATACGATCGCAACAATTCCTGCGAGGAAAAAGAAAACTACCAGAATATAAAAGAACGTATGCATGAAACCATAATCTCTGATAAGTAGATTTTTTTCTTCCACATAATCAAGAGATTCTTTCTTATAAAACAAATCCAACCGTCCGATTGTAAGAACAGATGCATACAATATCGCGCATACAACGAAAAGCAGCATCCGCAGCCACTTTGGTATATTGATCTTACAAAGATTAAATATACTGAATACAATAAATAATTGCAAAAAACTTCCGCCTATATATATGATCTGCTGCGAGAGAAGCGCTTCGTCAAGACTCCTTGCAAGAGATATTCTCAGATATCCCAGGCAGGCAATAGGCACAAGTGTGAATATCATTGTAAAATTCACATCAAAATGCTTGTGCCACATATATATGTAGATTGCCGCACATATAAGCGATGCAGCAAATATAGTACCATAAAATGCAGTTAACACGCTATAAAACCTCCCTGTTGTAATTACTTACATATCTCTATCCTGATGTCACCGGTATCGGTAGTTATTACACAGCTTCCTCCTGATACATCCTCCGGAACATCAATACTACCTGTATCAGTTTTAGTCACAAAGTTTTTGTCTGTAAGCAGAGTACCGGTCACATCACCGATATCTGTTTTGACATATATTGTTTCCGCATCACATTTATCAAAAGAGATATCGCCGATATCACCATCTATATTAAGCGAACCTGATGCGATCACATTAGTCAGTATAATATCACCAACATTAGATTCAATCTTTAAATCCTTCACATTAACATCTGTTATGGAAATTTCCTCATTATCAGCACTCACAACAAAATCTTTATATTCTTTCTTTGGAAGACAGACCTTTATAGTTTGCTTTTCCTTCATAACAATCGGATTCCATGTTATATTATTGCCATCGGGTATGCCAATCTTAAGAATATTATCCTCTACTCCTACACGATGATGCACATTTTCATCCTCATAGCATATCACGCTGCACCTATCATCATCGGAAGGAACCACCGTAATCTCCGCTTTATCGGCTACTATTTTGATATTATCAAATGCTTCATCAACATCATAGGTATTCGTTTCATACTTTCTTACTGTGATTCTATTGAAATCATTTCCGGGAATAATAAATGATACAAAACACAAAATCAAACCAATTACAAACAATATACACGCTGCGATCAGCCACTTCTTAGTAATGCTCATTTCTATTTCTCCTTTCCCACAAACGTATTTTTGATTCCCATACGAATCCCACCTGTCATTTTAATAACACTCTTTGTGATCAGTATGCTTACAAAGAACATGATTATCGTAAGCGCTGCGCAGATAAAAGACGCTCCGACAGAGAATAATGCCAATTGGGGATAACCTGTTAATAATATAGGTATTGCTGCTATCAGTGCGGCAAATGTGACTATTACAAAGCAAAGATCTATGACATATATACTAAATACAAGCGACCATATAACAATATACAAAGAAAATATAATGATAATAAATGCAAAAACCAACGGCACCCATAAAGGAACTCCAAGCACGATCAAAACTATTTCCCATGTTTTAATTCTCCTATTAGGCGCCACGTTATCCTTAACAAGCTTTGACAACGGAATTTCCGACATCATCTGTGCCACAACAGAATCAACTGTACCTATACCGGCAACAGCAGCTTCCTCGGTCTCTCCGGACTCGATCCGCTCATCTATCATCTCCCGGTAAAAAGCGACTCTCTCCTCTATATCATTCTGTGGTAATCCTGATAGCCGGCTTTCAAGCTCGCCCAAAAATTCCACCTTATTCATTACCATATTCCTCCCATGCAATTTGATCAGAAAAGAAGCTTAGTCAAGACTCGCTCGCGAGTCTTGCGCGCCGGATTCGGGTCTGCTTTAGCAGACTCACTTCCTATTCGAATCCGTGCGCATCC
>OMSZ01000328.1 GCA_900313855.1 uncultured Eubacteriales bacterium | reverse complement strand
TTTGCCATGCTCTTTATTATTCATATTAAAATCACATCCTTATATAACTATGAAATTATCTAACAATATTTTACATCGAAAAATAAACTATCTTAACAACTTTTCCTTTTTTAACAACAAATCTACTAAGACCGGCATTTATCCTGGCTTTATTCTTTCTGTCAAAATCAACATATTGTTTAACCGCTTTATATTTTGACTTTGTTATACCATGTACACCGGTACCTCTCATAAAATATTCTGTGTAATATTTGCATTTCTTAGAAACCTTTACTGTAATCTTTTTCTTTGAAAATGATGAATTACCCTTCTTGGTAATCTTACCGTATTTCCCTTTCATCTTAATAGTCAGCTTATTATTCTTAACCTTAAATTTGGAAGTATAAGCTGAAGAAAAATAATATGTACCATCCTTAACCTTCGCCTTCGCATCAACAAAGCTTACATTAACCATAATAAATGCTGTTATTATAAAGGCAAATGCGAATAATAACTGTCTTATCATTTTTTTCATACGTTTAGTTCTCCTTTATAATTATAAAATAATCAATCTTCTATAACCTGATCACGGTTATTATATTAAAAATATATAATTATTTCAATAAAAAACTGCCATCCGAAAATATCAGATGACAGTTATTAAATATAATATAATCAATATTATCAATATCATCCATATGATCTACACATAAGCCTTAATATATATCCCGTCCTCAAGATATTCCTCTTTTATTACTTCCCCATTTTTCTTAATCTCTGAAACCTTACCCATCTCATCATAGCTATATATATGTTCAATAAGGGTTCTGTCCTCACGAAGCAGCTTATCTATCATTTCAGGAATCAGCGAAAGACCTGTACGATTCCTTGCGGATATTCTTATATAATCAACCGCTCTTGGATCAAAAAGACCCATTTTCATATCGTCATCGTATATTTTATCTATCTTATTAAATATTGTTACTATTCTCTTTCCCGTAATCCCAAGCTCATCAAGAGTATTATATACAACCTTCATCTCCGCCAACCTGTCAGGTGAGGACGCATCCACAACATGTATGATGTAATCAGCGTATTTTGCCTCTTCAAGAGTACTGCGGAATGCGTCAATCAGATCATGCGGCAGTTTTCTGATAAAACCAACCGTATCTGTAAGTAATATCTTCTGCTTTCCGGTTTCACGTTTGTATTCAAAAACTCTCGTTGTTGTATCTAAGGTTGCAAACAATTTGTCCTCAGCTAAAATGTCTGCGCCTGTTAAAGCATTAAGCAGCGTTGACTTACCGACATTAGTATAGCCGACTATTGCAAATACGGGAATACGTCCCTTTTCCCTGCCAGCTCTTGTTATCTCTCTATGTGCAGCCATTTCCTTTATATCATGCTTTAACTGTGACACACGTTTCCTTATCACACGCCTGTCCTGTTCAAGCTTCTTCTCACCCGGACCTCTTGTTCCAATACCGCCTCCAAGACGGGACATTGAGGTTCCTTTTCCTGTTAGTCTTGAAAGATTATATTCTAACTGTGCAAGCTCAATCTGCAGCTTTCCCTCTGCAGACCTTGCATGTGCCGCAAATATATCAAGTATAAGCATAGTTCTATCCATGATCTTGATATCAAGCGCCTGTGACAGATTATACATCTGCGAAGGTGAAAGCTCATCATCGGCAATTATTCCTGTTGCACCTGTTGCATATATCATCGTCTTCAATTCTTCAATCTTACCGCTCCCAATATAAGTTGATGGATTAAAATGCGGCAGCTTCTGAACAACTCTGCCGACAACGACAGCCCCTGCAGTATCAGCAAGCTCAGATAACTCGTCAAGCGAAGCATCAACATCAAATACCGTATAATCATTTTTCTCCGTCACATGATCAACTGCAACAAGAATCACATATTCAATTTCTTCTTTATTCTCATGAAGCATTAACAATAATCCTCATATATTAATTTATTATCAAAACAGAATCACATAAGCCTTAAAAGAATACCCGTTGGAAGAATCTTTGAAAGAACATGAACAAACTTCATAGGCATTCCATAAACAGAAACATCCCTGCCGGCTTTAGCGTCCTCAAGAGCCTTTCTTACAACCGGTTCCGCCTCTACCTTTACTAGTTTTTTCATGAGCTTTTCCTCCTGACCGGCATTGCATTTTTCAAGAAATTCCGTATCAACAGGACCCGGACACACTGCCGTAATCTTAATTTTCTTATCAAAAAGCTCGGCATTTAAAGATCTTGAAAACGAGAGAACAAATGCTTTAGAGGCCGCATATACTGCAAAATCCTTCTGCGGAGTAAATGCAGACGCTGACGCAAGCATAATTATATTTGACGGCGCTGTCATATATGGCAGTACCACCTTTGTTACGGATACTACCGCTATATCATTAAGCATTATCATTTCTTCTGCTTCTTCCCTTGTTCTCTCTTCAAAACTTCCGGCATATCCAACACCCGCAGCCTGTACAAGTAATCTTACCTCAGGCTTTTCTGCCAACAGTAAATGAGACAGGATATCAATATCCATCTTTTTGCTAAGATCAAGCGAAAAAATCCTCAATGGAATATTAGATATTTCTTCATTTAATTCTTTAAGCTTTTCTTCCCTTCTTGCAATTACCCATATCTCATCAATCGTTTTCATACATTTATCAAGCTGTTTTACAAACTCTCTTCCCATTCCGGAAGAAGCTCCTGTTACAATCGCGATCCTCATATGCAGTACCTCTCTTAATTAATCATTAGATAGTGTCACATCATTCTCCATCCCGGCAGATATTTGTTCTTAATAACGCCTTTGGTATTCTTACCCCATCCAAGTGGATAATCATCAACACATATAAGTACATAACCATCTGATAAATCATGTTGTTCATCACCAAGAAGCTCAATTGTTTCGCCCTTTAGGTATCTGACTACTCTGTCATCCTCACATTTCAAAGATAAAGTATTGTCAAATTCATCATTTTTCAAAAACATCGCAAGAGCCTGGCTTGGTTCAAATCTGTTCTTCTTAATCTCACCCATGAGCAAACCGCAGCGAAGTATACGCAAGCCCTTTACATCAGGCATATCATGTGGAATATAATACACCTTATCCTTAAGCACATCCATCCTTGACAGATCAAACGGATAGTCAATTCTTCTTATAAAATCCTCTGCTTCGTTACTTAAGCGTTCCCTTGAAAAGACATATTCATTACTTCCTTTATCACTTTGTATTGCAACACTTTTC
>OMSZ01000130.1 GCA_900313855.1 uncultured Eubacteriales bacterium | reverse complement strand
TTGAATAACAGTTACTACACTATCATTCAACTCGTCTATTATCTTAGGTTATCTCATTTACAGAAAAACTTTCACACTCTCACCATTTATAATAATGTCTTAATAATCCACAATATCACTTATCTTCACTTGGAGTTGCAGGTTCAAATATATTTTTAACGATCTCCTCATCAACTCTTGGCTTCTTCTGCATCGCAATACGGCGGAATTCATTCTGTGAGGCTATCTTTTCCTGACCACGAAGATCGCGTTTCTCATATTCACGGCTGTTCGGAAGAAGAAAATGAGCCTTCACATTATCTGCCAACTGAAGCTTCAATATATCAATAACCTCTGATTTGAGTCCCTGGTCTTCGACAGGGAAGGTTATCTCTACACGCTTGTCAAGATTTCTAGGCATCCAGTCAGCGCTGCCCATATAGACCTCCTCAAAGCCGTCATTGTAGAAATAGAATATTCTGGCATGCTCTAAGAAATCGCCGACTATGGAATGAACCGTAATATTCTCTGAAACCTCAGGTATTCCAACCTTAAGACAGCATATACCACGTACTATAAGATCTATCTTCACTCCGGCGGAGCTTGCCTTATATAAAGCCTCTATTATAACAGGATCACAGATCGCATTCATTTTGGCTACGATCCTGCCTTTTTTGCCCTTTCTGGCATTTTCCTCCTCACGCTCAATGAGCCTTAAGAAACGATCCTTTAACCATATAGGTGCAACCATAAGCTTATTCCATGCCGGTGGCTCAGAATAACCCGAAAGCATATTAAATACTGCCGTTGCATCTTCTCCTATCGCGTCATTACAGGTAAGAAGTCCCATATCTGTATAAAGCTTTGCCGTAACATCATTATAGTTACCGGTTCCAAGATGTACATATCTTCTGATACCGTCCTCTTCCCTGCGGACAACAAGCGCTATCTTCGAGTGAGTCTTAAGTCCTACAAGTCCGTATATTACATGACAGCCGGCCTTCTCTAACATCTTAGCCCAGCCGATATTGTTCTCCTCATCAAATCTTGCCTTCAGCTCCACAAGCACGGTTACCTGCTTGCCATTCTCGGCAGCTCTTGCAAGAGAAGCAACTATCGGTGAGTTACCGCTTACACGGTATAAGGTCTGCTTGATCGCAAGCACATTGGGATCATTTGCTGCCTGTGAAATGAAATCTATTACAGGCGTAAACTCATAATACGGATGATGAAGCAGGATATCATGCTCTCTGATCTGCTCGAATATTCCCTTCTCCCTGTCCATACCGGGAACAGGCTGAGGAGTGTATTTTGCGATCTTATATTCCTCAAAACCATCAAGCCCATAGGCCTTCATAAGGAAAGTAAGATCTAACGGTCCCTTGATCTTATAAAGATAATGCTCATCAACATTTAACTGCTCCATAAGTTTCTTGGTAAGACGCTTATCCATTGTATCAGCCACCTCAAGCCGGATGACCTCGCCCCACTGACGCTGCTTTAATTTGCTCTCAATCTCCTTAAGAAGATCGGCAGCCTCCTCCTCATCAATTGAAAGGTCGGCATTTCTCATAACACGATAGGGATGAGCTGACAAAACAGTATAATTTAAGAAAAGCTTATCAATATTTCTCTCTATAACCTCTTCAAGCAAAATGATATCTGTCACGTCATCATTTTCAGAAGGTACCTCGATTATACGGGGCAGAACGCCAGGAACCTGAACTGTCGCAATATCCACAACACCTTCATGCTTCTTGTCCTGGATCAATGCTCCGATATTAAGTGTCTTATTCTGAATAAGAGGAAATGGTCTCGATGAATCTACTGCCATCGGGGTAAGCACAGGATAAACATTACGCTTAAAATAATTATCCACATACTCTGCCTGTTCCTCATTAAGATCTTCATGGTTTCTTATAAGATGGAGACCTACCTTGTCAAGCTGCGGCAGAAGTGAGCGGTTAAAGACCTTGTACTGCTCACTCATGAACGCCTTTGCCTCCGGAATAATCTGGGCAAGCTGTTCATATGGCGTCATGCCTGCAATATCTGTCTTCTTATAACCTGCATGCCACATATCTATAAGTGAAGCAATTCTGATCATAAAAAACTCATCAAGATTCGAAGCTGTGATACTTAGAAATTTCATCCTCTCAAAGAGCGGATTATTCTTATCCTTTGCCTCAAGGAGGATTCTTTTGTTAAACTGAATCCATGAAAGCTCTCTATTCTCAAAATATTCAGGTTTGCCAAAAACGTTTTTCTCTTTCTCCTTCATATATACCTTTCTCCTTTTTCTCCATCTATTCCAACATTTAATTATTCGTTTTTTTCATCACCAGATTCTAATCAAACGCCTGAACGTCCATATCAGATGGTCGCACTCCTCTTCTGTCTAAGCACAGGCTTGATTCCATATACCTGCTCAAAGAAATCAGCCTTGTCATCAAACAGTCCACGCTCTAGCGCAAGATCATATAATGTATCTACCGTAATAAGAAGCTGTTTATCCTTAACAACTATCTGATAATCACTTGCCTTCTGCTTATGCGAGCGATCCATCGCATTGGCAACCTTAAGTATTGCGGATATCTTGGCGATCGTCATATAATCACCGTTCCCTATCCTACCCTGTGCCTCCTTGTAATCCGGGAAATCAACGGAATTATACCGTACCACATTGGCAACCTCTGTTCTTTCCTTTTCCGAAAGCCCCATTATCTCGGTTGACATAATAATAGAATAGGAATTCTCAGCCGCACCGTTCATATTGATAAACTTACCGCAGTCATGCAAAAGCGCCGCGATCTCTAGCTGTATTCTATGGCTGTGTTTTAAGCCGTGGATCTTCTTGGTCTTGTCAAATATCTGGCAGGCAATCCTTGCCACATTTTTATTATGGATCTTGTCACAATGATATTTCTTTGCCATCTGAGCAACCGCCGAAAGAATATCCTCATCAAAATTACGGTCAAATGAAAGTCTTTTCGTTCTCTCTAACTCATCAACTATGATACCGTCACAAAGATCTATCTGTGTGGTCCATATCACATCCGCCTTTGATTTTCTAAGGAATACACCATATATCATCGCTGCCGGAAGAAGAAGTGTTGCTCTCTCATAAGAGATCTTGTATTCGGCAGCCAGATCCGAAGGACTCTTAGACAGAAGTCTTTCAAACATAACATTAAGCTCGGCTTCACCAAACTGATTAGTGATCTTAAGCTCAGGTACTATCTGTATCAGATACTTTGTCTCATCACCGATAGCGATAATGTTCTTGATCTGCTTATTGAAAAGATAATAATTCTGGAATGTATCGATCTCATTAGAGATGTACTCCTCCATAACCCTCTCTAGATGGGTAGTATCCAAACGGAAGAATTTCAGTCTGTCTCTTACTCGCAGCGCACCTATGGAAATATTCTGCGTACTGATAAGCTTTCCATCATTCATTAGTGAAATCTGAATACTTCCCGCACCAATGTCAACTATCGCAGTATTCTTCTCCACGATATTATCAAAATATTTCGCATTAACTGCAAGACCCTTATACATAATGAAACGATGCTCGGAATTATTAAGTATCTGCACGACCATTCCCGTACGTCTCTTAATATGATCAAGCACCATCTGATTATTCTTCGCTTCACGGATCGCACTTGTAGCATAAGCACGATAATCAAGAGTATCATACTCTCTCATTTTCTTCATAAAGCCTGACAAAATGTCACACAATCTTTCGATCGAGCCCTGCGAAATATAACCGTTCGCATAGGTATCCGAACCAAGCTCTATAATACTGCTTGCATAATCAAGCAGACGATAACCCTTTTTGGTGGTGATCTCGTATATCTTCATAGTTACATCTGTCGATCCCACATCAATTGCGGCAAATGTTTTAAATGCCATCTATATATCCCCTCCCATATCGTATTATTGTCAGACTATTCCGCAAACACCTATGTAATCTTACTCTCACTGCATACCATGCGTATCGGCAAACTTCACAAATTCATCAACCGGCATAGGCTTTGCAAAATAATAGCCCTGGAACAGCTTGCACCCCATATCTGAAAGCTGAGAAAACTGTTTATCCGTCTCCACGCCCTCAGTAAGTGTAGCAATATTAAGCTCCTCAGACAATCTTATAATATTCCTAATGATCGTATTGGATTTCTCGTCATTTTCCGAACCTGACAGGAATTTCATATCGATCTTTAATACATCAACCGGCATATCCTTTAGCAGATTCAAAGATGAATATCCGCTGCCGAAATCATCCATCTCAACTATAAAGCCTGCCTTCCGCAGCTCATCCAATATCTTCATTCTCTTCTCAGAAGCATTCATCATAACTGTTTCTGTGATCTCTAATCTTAATTTCACCGGTTCTATATCAAATTCCTTAACCAGTCCCGTCAGCTCCGAAACAACATCTATGAAATAGAAATCCTTCGGTGAAATATTGATAGATATGAAAAGATCATCATATCGTCCTTTCCACTCCGAAAGAATTCGACATGCACATCTCCACATATGCTTATCTATCTCAACTATCATACCGTTCTTCTCATAAAGAGGAACGAACATAGCCGGAGACATAAAACCATTATCGGGATGTATCCATCTGACAAGAGCCTCTGCGCCGACAACCTTACCATTACCATCTGCAATAGGCTGAAGATAAGGTTTTATCTGCATTGAAGCAAGCGCATCCTTAAGCTCCGCCGTAAGCTTCTGCTCCCATACAACCTTCTCACGAAGCTTGGTGTCATAAAATGCTACATGGGACTTGTAATTATCCTTTAACGATGAAAGCGCAAGATGTGCTCTGTCAAACATAACAGATATTTCCGTATTCCAGTCTGCAACCTCATAAACTCCCAAATTCATCTGCAGATGATATTCAACCGTTCCATCCGACACTATAAAATTACCCAGATCTTCTTCCAGTTTATCCGGATTAAAACCTAAAGCCGGTCTGAATACTCCAAACGTATCACCTGCTAATCTTCCGTAAATAGAATTGTCCGTCACTCTGGAACGTATCCATGATGCTATCTGCTGTATTGCAAGATCACCGAAATTCGTTCCGAATATATCATTAACTATCTTAAAATTTTTGACATCAACAAACACGACATAATAGTCTGTGTCATCATCAGAATTAAGCCTTCTCTGAATCTGTTCATACAGATACTGCTTTGTAAACAGACCTGTCAGGCTGTCATGAGTAGAGTTATATATCTCCTGCTGAACCTTTCTCTGCTCCTCAGTATTATCATGAATAGAAACAAATGAGCCCGCGAGATACTTTCTATCATATCTGACTGTATGCTTTTGTATAGAGTAATACCTGGCATCGTCGCCGTCACCAAGGACCTTATTCTCTCCCCATTCATCCTCCGATAAAGCATTTACGCCAAATCTTTCGTATATCTTTTTCGGTACTGCTTCAAGTTCATTTTCAACTACATCTACCATCTTAAGTCCCGGATCGTTAGCCCAGATACATTTTCCCATAGGATCAAACACATAGAGAGCATCCGGCAGATCAGACGCGATGTTAGAAAGCATTCTGTCAAGAAGTCTCAACGGCCGGTAATAAAGCGAAAGATAAAATACCATTATTCCTACAACTCCATAGCCGATCATCGAACGGTCAATAGGGGTGCGGGAAAAAATGTAGAATGCCTGCCACACACCAAGTATCAACATAGCAACTATTATTACCGTGTAGCGCTCTCTGTAAATCTTTGCCGTCTTCTTAGCCGCAATGGTGAAAATAATAAGAACACACATATATACCGAATAATCAACCAGACGATGTACAGTCTGTCCAAAATGTGGTATGAGACGGTAATACGGCAGTCCCTGAACTTCAATTTTCTCAACATCAAAGGCATGTCCGAAAACAGGATTTAACAGAAGCTGGATCGTATCCGCCAAAAGAAAAACATATATTATGGTTGGCTTATACTTACGACCATTGCCTATTCCTTTGCAGTATACATTGGTGAATCTTACCTGATTAAACATTACATAATTCATTCCGATAAAATACATAAAATACCCGATGATCGATACATTCTTATTACCGGATATTATTATGATCATATTGCCCGTAATAGGAATAATAAATGCGATCAACAGCTTTCCAAGACTCTTACCTATCGGTTTATTTGATCTGAAGCTTTTGACCACACAAACTATCAGAATCATTACCAGGATTGATAAAATTATAGAATAAAACAATCGTAAATCCAAAACGACCCACCCTCATTTGTTCAGACCTTATAGAACTAAAGTCTGCCTTTCTATATCCTTTGTTCATTTTATCACAAGATGTTCTATATATCAATCAGAAGAGATATTCCAAAGCGCCCCCAAAAACGCCATGTATTAATCTATTTCTCCGACTTAAAGCAGCCTATGATCTGGAAATTCTCCGTCTCTGCCCTGATCGCCATAAGCGCATTTTTCACATCATTATCAGAAAGACTGCCCTCAAAATCAACGAAGAAACAGTATTCCCACTGTCTGTCCGAAACCGGTACAGACTCTATGCTTGTCATATTCACATCATTGAAGATGAAATGTGCCAATATATTATAAAGCGATCCTACCGCGTGCGGCAGAGAAAATGAAATGCTGACGCGGTTCGCATCCTTTACATACTCCCGGTTCTTAGATACTATAACGAAACGTGTAGTATTCTCACCCGAAACATTCAACCTCGGATTAAGTATCTCTAACCCATATATCTTAGCCGCCCGCTCACTTGCGATCGCGGCCTGAGTAATGTCTTTATCCTCTTTGACCTTCTTTGCTGCAAGCGCGGTATTGCCCATGCTCACCTGCTTCCAATTCTTATCCTCTAGAAATTCCTTCGACTGCATAAGCCCCTGAGGATGCGAAAATACCGTCTTGATCTTATTTATATCGGTTCCCGGAAGTCCCAAAAGACATTGGTTTACCTGTATCATCTGCTCCCCGACTATAGAAAGCTTATGCTTTTCCAAAAGATCATATATACCATTTACAAAGCCAGCGGTAGAATTCTCTATCGGCAGCACTCCGTAATCAGTCTTTCCCTCTTCAACCATCCTTGCAACCTCTGCAAAATCCTTTACATTAGTTGACATAACATTTTCACCAAAAAATGCCGCCAGCGCGCTTTCCGCAAACGCTCCCATAACTCCGGCATAACAGACCTTTGTATCCTTCGATATTCCAATATCATCTATCTGCTTATATATCCCGTCAACAAAATGTTCCCGGTCACCGATAGCCCGATACTGGTAACGCTTTGACACAGCAATTATCTGAGTAAATATCTCCTGCACACTCTTAGCGTTGAATTTGCCATGCGCCATATTCCCAAGCTTTTCAAGCTTTTCCTGCTCTCTTTCCCTATCATAAATCGCCTTCCCGGTTCTGCTCTTATAATCCGCTATATCCAGGGAAAGCTCCATTCGTTTCTCAATAAGCTCAACTATCTTACTATCAACCTCATCTATCTGCTCTCTTATAACGCTTATATCCTGTGCCATTTAATTCTCCTTATGTGTTCCTTCTATTAGTAGTAAAGACTCGCTCGCGAGTCTTGCGCGCCGGATTCGGGTCTGCTTTAGCAGACTCACTTCCTATTCGAATCCGTGCGCATCCCGCGGA
>OMSZ01000049.1 GCA_900313855.1 uncultured Eubacteriales bacterium | reverse complement strand
TAGGTTTATAGCCGATATCAACAGCAAGCGCTCTGGGATTTTTATCAAGCTCCGGTTGTAATTCTTCCAAACGTTCTGACATCTCTGATTCCACAGATTGCAATTTTTCCAGGATATCATCTATTTCATAATGATAGTCCACATAAGCCCTGTATAAGCCATATGATCGTTTCAGATCAAGTATTACAACATGCCATTCTTTTATAATTGCCTGTATAACTATTTCATTTGCAAGATATGATTTACCGGAACCACTTGCTCCACTAATCAGAAAATGCGGATAATCATTTACATTTACAATATGCTTTTTATCAAAGTAAAATGATAGCATATCCTGCGTCTTTATTTTACTTATATACTCCGCGATCGAATACTTTTCCGGAACATAATTCTTCATATCCTCATAAATAATAATTACCTCTGCATTGTTCTGTGAGATATAATAGTCCTCAACAATATAACGTTCAGGTAAAGCTGTAGAAAATGAATCCAGATACCTTTCTATGATTGTCCTTATTCTCAGATTTTTAAGACTTATTCTGATAACACCATACTTTATTTTAATTCCAGGTAGTTCAACAAAAGCCTTATTTTCCGGCTTGATATATGCACCAACAGAAATAAGATTACTTTCTATCGATTCCCTTACCTGTTGTTTCCCTATGTAATTTTTTATTCCTTTATTCGATATTAATTTGATTATGATTACCGCAATTATGATTGCCAGTTCTACAATAATCGCATATCTGCATATAACATTGATTATGCTGATATGGAATAGATATCTGTTAGCTATAGGCGCACTCATAAATATAAGCACGCCTATAACCATCACGGCAAGCAGAAAATTACAGTAATACTTCCGCTTACTGATTATCATTTTATTTTACCACCTCTACCATTCCTTCTACAGATAATTGGGAATTAAAGTCTCCCCATACAGTACAACGGCCAATGCTCTTAAAAACAATCTGATCTCTGATATGATATTTATTAACATCAGTTTCTTTCGTGTCCTTAATAAGATGTACTTTAAATTTTTCAAAGATATTGCTTACAGAAGGATCACCATAATCTGTTTTGTCATCTGTAATGATTACATCCAAGCTGACACACATCTTCTTTTCATTCCATTTAATTGACTGAATCATAAATGTTTTACCAGTCTGCCATACTGCGAAATTAAATTGCTGAAATTGATTTAGTTTTTTCATAATATGTTTCTCCTTTACTTTTTATTTAGCGTCAGCAATCACACGCTATTATAATTAAATAGCCCTTCATACAATAAAAAAGAGACCGAAGTTAATCGATCTCAAAATATATTTTGCTCTTGACGAAATGTACTTTCTTTGCTATTATACAAAACAAGAAATGGGTTTTTACCGTACAGTCTTATGACTCAAGCGGGCTGCTCGTTTCTTTTTTTATGCTTAAAAAATCATATAAATATTTTTTATTATCTTCAGCATGTCTAACAAGCATTACAGCCTTGAAAATATTATATCGTTCAATATATCCTGTCTTATCATTATATACAGGCAAGGCAAAACGGACATCATATCTGTACCAGCCATATTTAGCATCATTTTCATGTTTCTTTTTAACATTTTCTGAGTATGTAGGATTTATTGCAATTTGAATCAATTCCGGTATTGCCTGAGATGCATTTGCCTTCGCTTTAGCTACCGCACCCTTTAGTTTCATTCTGTTTTCTGAACTGGTATACTCATCCGGAAAATCAGATGATATAAAAACCTTTTCGCAAGTCTCCTCTATTTCATAAAACTCACCAACATACTCCTTGAGGTATTTTTCAACCTCTTTCCACTCTTCTCTTTTGCCTTTAAATCTGATATCGTTAATAAGAACTATTTGTGTTCCATCCAAGTCCTTGATAAGATTTACATTTCTTTCCATATTGTTCATTCCCCATGTAATTAGTGCTATATTAGAGCTTGTGTTGATAGTTACTTTAGGTGTACCACAGGTGTACCATTTTTCCGAAAAATATATGAATTTATATGAAATAATATAGGAATAAGGTTTTGCCGAAATCCTTTATTTATCAAGTTTTATCGGCATTTATGAAATGGTATCGGAATATATGAAACAACCCTTTCAATTCCGATTCCAAGTTTCATATTTATTCTCCTTATCCTTTCAGGTTATATGCCTATTACAACCAGCTAATGTTATCATAAAGTAGTATGT
>OMSZ01000044.1 GCA_900313855.1 uncultured Eubacteriales bacterium | reverse complement strand
TGTTGAAGCGGTAACTGATAAGGAGGTTCAGGAGCTTATTACTTACTGGCACGGTCAGCTTAGTCATCTTCAGGTTAATACCCCGTCTGAGAGCTTTAACAATATGATCAATACATGGAACGCTTATCAGTGCTTCATGACATTTATCTGGTCACGTCCGGCTTCATTTACATACTGTGGACTTAGAAACGGATACGGATATCGTGATACGGTTCAGGATATTCAGGGTATCATACATCTCAATCCGGAGATGGCGCTTGAGAAGATCCGTTTCATGTTATCGGCTCAGGTTGATAACGGTGGTGGACTGCCTCTTGTTAAGTTCAATC
The DNA here is from genome assembly GCA_900313855.1 of uncultured Eubacteriales bacterium. GTDB lineage: Bacteria > Bacillota > Clostridia > Lachnospirales > Lachnospiraceae > CAG-590. Next base: position 2,008 of record OMSZ01000044.1, on the reverse strand, counting down.
ACAATGCAGGTCATGAGGATACACCTGATGATGCTTCATATGTTAAGGCTACGGGACATCCGGCATATCGTGCAGATGATGCACTCTGGTTATTCCCTACAGTATATAAGTATATTGCTGAGTCGGGCAATGTTGACTTCATTGATGAGGTTATCGTATTTGCCAACGGCGGCGAGGGTACTGTGTATGAGCATTTAAAGAGAGCTATTGACTTCTCTATGAATCATCTTGGTAATCATAAAATGCCTGCCGGACTTCATGCAGACTGGAATGACTGCTTAAGACTTGGTAAGCAGGGTGAGTCAAGCTTTGTTGCAATGCAGTTATATTATGCAATGACTGTTATCAGAGAGTTCTCTGAAAGAAAAAATGATACAGAATATCTTGCATATCTTGATAAAGTACAGAAGGAGCTTGGTGATATAATCCAGAAGACCTGTTGGGAGGATGACAGATTTGTTCGTGGATATAAGGAAGACGGACAGATCATCGGTTCTAAGAATGATCCTGAGGCTAATATGTGGCTTAATCCTCAATCATGGTCGGTTATTTCAGGACTTGCTTCAAAAGAGCAGGCAGAACTTGCTCTTGAGTCTGTACACAGAGAGCTTAATACACCTTACGGCGTAAGACTTATGGCGCCTTCATATGTCAATCATGCATTTGACGGAGCATTGATGTTATTATTCAATCCTTCAACTAAGGAGAATGGTGGTATATTCTCACAGCCTCAAGGTTGGATAATACTTGCAGAAGCCCTTATGGGACATGGTGACAGAGCATTTGAGTACTTTAATGAGTCATCACCTGCATCAATGAATGATAAGGCAGAGATAAGAAAGCTTGAGCCATACTGCCATGGTCAGTTTACAGAAAGTACTGATTCACCGTTTGAGGGACGTGCTCATGTTCATTGGCTTACAGGTACAGCTTCAACTGTTATGGTTGGTTGTGTTGAAGGTATTTTGGGACTTCGTCCGGACTTTAACGGAATCAAGTTAGATCCTTCAATTTCACATGAGTGGAAAGAGTTCACAATGGACAAGGATTTCCGTGGAAAACACATGCATATCACTGTTAAGAATCCTAATGGTAAGCAGTCAGGTGTTACAAAACTTACATTAAATGGTGAGGTTCTTGATGGCAATTATATCGAGGCTTCAAAGCTTGCAGATAACAATGAGGTTGTTGTAGAGCTGTAAAATATATTTTTTACGGGGTAGATTTTATTCACCCCGGATTTATTATTAATATAATTTGGATTTTTTGATGGTGAGAGAATATGGGTGACGTGAAAATATATTGTTCAAAGTGTGGTAAGAAATTATTATCATATAATCCACCCGGCTTTATAAGGTATAAAAGTCCGGTAAAAAGATGTCCATCCTGCAATACCAGATATGTAGATCCGAGATGCTGGGAAATTGCGATACAGGGACTCCCACGTGATACATTTAATATTAAATCGTTTTTAATAATGTTGGTTTTTGGAGTTTTGTTTTTATGGAGGGGCATTGTATTATTTGGGATGAGAACCTTAGGGGCGCCTGATAATATTCAATGGTTAATGCCAACTACTATTACATTAGCAGGGATTATTATGGTAATTGGAAGTATTATAGAAATAATACTTATATTAACCGGAGCAAAACAAAAGAGATTCGACAAACTAAAAAGGGAGTCGGAGGATAGACTTAACGATAAGAGCTATGCATATATATTAAGTGATCTTGGATATAATGTTCCGGATAAATACTTATAATTATTATGTATATAATTATGTAGAGGAGTGTATATGAAAAACAAGATTAAAACTATTTTTTATGTATTTGGTGCTATTGCGTTTATATGTGCATATGTATATTTCATGCTTATAGAACCTATTATTCAGCTTAATAATAAGAAAGATCTACATACTGTTAAGCTTGGTTCCGCTTATGATATTCTTGTATTAGAACATTCGATCAATGGATTGATTCCTATCGGTAAGGATTATTATTATGTTGGC
>OMSZ01000091.1 GCA_900313855.1 uncultured Eubacteriales bacterium | reverse complement strand
TATCCGGTAGTACGGTCTTCCATATGTACAGGTGAGAAGGTGGCAGGCTTTAAGGACAGGGAAAGCGGACATTTTACGGATGTAATGCTTATAAGCTCAGACGCTGACCTTGAAAGATTCAAGCAACTGTATGGAATAGAAGATATCAGGACTGAATATTGATCGTGGTTGACATAATATTGGTTATTGAAACACTATCATAACTTATATTGACTGAGAATAGTGATAATTAAGGATCAATTAAGAAACAGACAATAATCATTTCAAGACTTTTTAATAAATAAAAAAATTGTCTCTTGAAAGTGTTACACGTCAGAATATAGAAGACGGGGAAAATATTAGATTTCCCCGCCTTTTATATTCTGCTATACTCTTGCTTTCTTGTCTTTTTTGATGACATACATCATCTCGTCAGCTTCCTTTAGAGCCTGTGTAATATTGAAATTGCCATCTGTTGTTGTCGAAACATAACCACAGCTTGAGGTTATACGGTATGGTTTTCCGGAGGTTTCGTTATAGTGGTCAAGATATTCGCCGATATGTTTCATAATATCCTCCGGTTCACAATCGCCGAAGATCACGGCAAATAATTCATCACCGCCAAAACGTACACATATTGCATTGTCCGGCGTTGAGGCATTTAATGCCGCTGCTGCCGTGAATATTGCGTTATCACCTTCTGCGTGACCGAAATTATCATTAATATATTTCAAACCGTCAAGATCGGACATGATCACCATAATACTTTGATCATGGAATTCCGGTTTACTGCATAAAGCATTAAAGCTTCGTTGGAATCCGATTCGGTTATAAAGTCCGGTTAGAGAATCGTGGAGATACATATTATCCATTTTGTCAATAAGCGTGAGCTGATATTGGAGATTGACATAGCCGCCAAAGCCTATGCTGATAAAATTGGTAACATTTACTGTGTTAGAATAATCTGTAATAAAATAGTGATCGTAGCAGTAGCAGATGAAACCAAACGCTTTGTTCATGAAATCCAAAGCATTGAATATTAATGGATAGCCACGTTGGGTCAGCTCTAAAATTCTGCTCCGGAAAGGTTCTGACAGAACATTCTCGGTGTGTTCATTAACCGGCGCGGGAATGCTGAAATTCTCGGCTTTATATTGATCTTTATATTCCGAATCATATATAAGAACAAATTCGTGTTCACGATTAATGCTATCGTTTTTGGTGAAATAGTTGGTGGAAGAGTCAAGACATTCACGGTCTATGGCACAGAGAATATTTTCTGTTTTATAACAGTCAATGTTATTGAGTAAAGTTTTAATATTGTCGCTTGCCTGCATGGCAGACGCAACCTGCTGCAATATTCTGTTATCATCGTTGTGTCTGATAAAACTTTCGTTGAATAAGTCCCTGAGTGCCTGGCGATGTTCTGAATATATAGGACACCCGCACGATTCATTAGAAATGAAGACGGGTGGAATTTTCCTGCTGTGTATTTTGTTATCTTTGATATTTTTAAGAACTATATCTGCTATAGTTTCAGCCATGTAAATGATGTCACAAGACGAAGAGGTTATCTTGGGCGAAGTGAAATATATCTCACCATAGCCGTCAAATCCTGTGATTATTGTATCTTCGGGAATTTTATATCCTGCTTCCATGAGTATGTCGCATATGGTTATAGCCATAATATCGTTGGCACATATGATCGCTTCCGGTAATTTATCTCTTTCCATAAGTTTTCTGGCTATTTCGTGGCAGGGATTCGCCCAGAAATAACCATAACTTAACATGCTTTCGTCAAATGGAATATTATTGTCTGCAAGTACCTTTTTGAATACAGCTATACGCTTTTCCGAGTATTCGTTTCCGGGTTGCCCCGCAACCATGTGAGGGTGCTTAACCTTATGGTACTCTATTACATGTCTTACTACCTCTTCAAACCCATGTTCATAATCAAAGTTAATACATGTAACACCATCATAGTATCCGTCAGCAACTATTACCGGACAATTATGATCGTTGGCATTTGCAATTATCTTATTGGCAACATTGTGACTTTTGATCTTCTCATCCATGATTATGACACATTCGATGTCGTCAAACGGTATAATGTCAAATACATATTTTTCCGCAGCCGGTCTGTCTTCTTCCCAGAAAATGTCGGAGTTGATAGCAAAAATGAGCATAGCATATCCTTCAGCCTTAAGCCGGTCATTAAGTTTTACTATGAAACTGTGAACAAGAGGATCGTATATGCGTGATGTACAAAGAGCAATTAATTTGTTTCCGTTTTTCATGGGTTCTCCTTGGTATAATTAATAAAGATACTAGCAAAGACCTCTTTGCATTCAGCAGAGAGGTCTTTGGTATAATAGCAAATTATTGTATGTATATTTGATTATTTGACGCCATTAACCAGCTCATCTAACATCTTTGGAAGCTCTTCGTCCATATTCTCATCAGTGAACTGACAGGTTCCTACGGCCTTATGACCACCGCCGCCGTACTTGAGCATAAGACTTCCGACATCGATAGTAGCAGTTCTGTTAAGTATGCTGTAACCAACAGCAGCAGAACAACCCTTGCCGCCCTTGCCGTTAACGATCCATGCAGATATGTTCTGTTCAGGATACATACTATAGATCATGAAACGGTTGCCTGAATATATAGGATCAACACCACGAAGATCGGAAATGATAACATCCTTCTCTATACGGGTATGAGCTTTAACCATCTCTTTGAATTTCTCAGCCTGCTCAAAGTATACTTCAATTCTCTCCTTAACATCAGGAAGATTAAGAATCTCTTCGGTATTCATTGTACGGCATGCCTGCATCAATTCCTCCATAAGCTTGTAGTTAGGAATTGTGAAGTTACGCCATCTTCCAAGTCCGGTACGGGGATCCATCAAAAATCCTACAAGGATCCATCCGGTTGGATTCAATACCTCATCTGCTGTAAGATTACCTGAATCTACTTTATCAACGGCTACCATCATCTCATCAAAATGTGAGAATCTTTCTTCGCCGCCGTAATATTCATAAATGATTCTTGCACATGAAGGAGTAATACGGCTCTCTCCTTTGTATTTGCCTTCTAATGCCTGACGCTCATGTTCGCTTGAATGATGATCGAACCAAAGTCCACAGCCTTCTACGAAAGGAACATTGGCAAGTACATCGTTCTCGGTTACAGGTACCAATCCATCCTGAAGATCCTTTGGATGAGCAAATGTCCATGAATCGATTACGCCGGCCTCAAGTAATAAAGTACCACATGCAAGTCCGTCAAAATCAGAACGTGTTACTAATCTCATGTAAATTATACCTCCCAATAATGATGATTATTTAATACAAATTAAAATCATATAACATATATAAAGGTATTTTATCTTATTTTGCATAGTATTTCAAGAAAAATATTATTTGATTTTGCATTAAATCGTAACTAAAGTATGCATTGCCTGTTTATCCGTTGTTTGATGGTGTTTATAAATAGTTTGATTATTATTACTGCAAATGATACAATCAGGTATATTAATATAGACAATGCAGGATAAAGGCAAAGATAGAGACAAATAAAGATTAATAGGAAAAGGTGTTAATGATATGCTGGAAAAAGAAGATTATATGCGTCGAGCAATAGAGCTTGCAAAGCTTGGCGAGGGCAAGGTAAATCCTAATCCTTTAGTGGGAGCTGTGATAGTTAAGGACGGAGTGATAATAGGAGAGGGTTATCATATGAAATATGGCGGCCTTCATGCTGAGCGCGAAGCCTTGGGAAGCCTGGCTGATATTTCTTTGGCAGAGGGCGCGGAAATGTATGTGACCTTAGAACCCTGTTGTCACCATGGCAAGCAGCCTCCTTGTACAGAGGCTATAATAGAGCATGGAATAGCTAAGGTGTATGTCGGCTCGGATGATCCTAACGAGTTAGTGGCCGGAAAGGGCATACAGATGCTTCGTGATGCCGGAATATACGTTGAGACGGGAGTGCTTAAAGAGGAATGTGATGCGCTCAATCCGGTATTTTTCCATTATATAACAAGAAAGACACCTTATGTTGTCATGAAATATGCAATGACCTTAGATGGCAAGATCGCCACCAAAACCGGTCATTCAAAATGGGTGTCCGGAGAGGAGTCCAGGGAGAGGGTTCAGCATACACGTAATGCAATGAAGGGAATAATGGTCGGGATAGGCACGATATTAAATGATGATCCCAGACTTACCTGCAGAATTGAGGGTGGCAGAAATCCGATCCGTATAATTTGCGATTCGAAGCTTCGCATTCCCTTGTCAAGTAATGTCGTGGATACAGCTAAGGAAGTACCGACTATCCTTGCAACGATCGAGCCGCATCCCGAGTATAACCGTTTTTGGTATGAGCAGAAGGAGGCTCTTGAAAAGGAGGGCGTAGAGGTTTTAGTGGTCAAAGAGCTTGACGGTCGTCTTGATCTTAATGACCTTATGGCTAAGTTATATGAAAAACAGATTGACGGTATTTTACTTGAAGGCGGTTCTACACTTAATTATGCTGCCTTGCAGGCCGGTATAGTGAGGGAGATCAATGTATATGTTGCTCCGAAATTCTTTGGCGGTGTCGGCTTCTATACTCCTGTCGGTGGTGATGGAATCGAGAAAGCTACAGAAGCGTTGAAGGCATCATTTATTTCCTCTGAAAGAGTGGGAGAGGATATACTTTTAAAATATATAATAGAATAAATTGAAAATGCATAAGCAGGTGTATGTTCAGGCAAAACACTATTCCTGCATATCATTATATTTTTCTTGCATTTTATTATGAAATGATATATTATATACAAGTCGCGAAAGTGTGACCTGCAGTTGTGGCGGAATGGCAGACGCGCTAGATTCAG
>OMSZ01000078.1 GCA_900313855.1 uncultured Eubacteriales bacterium | reverse complement strand
TATCTTTTTCTAATATCTCCTGTCGGCTTTGTGACAATACCTCTTCCATCTCTTCATCAATATCCTGCCACTTATCCTTTGTGTCTGCCTTTTTATCCAATCTGTTTGCAAGATAGTTTTCCAGATAGTCAACAAGCTGAATATGAATCTGCCGCTTTCTTGTTTTTACTCCAAATATATGATAGAAGAAATATAAACATACCAGGGATATGCCTCCGGCAGTAATTATTTCAGCATAATAAATGTTTGAAGCTTTATTTCCATAGCCATAATAAGCACCAAAAATCATAATCACCGTGACAGCCCCTGCCGCAAGATAAGGAAGCTTTTCCCATCCGGAATATGTAATTCCCAAAAACCTTAATTTGATAAGATACTTGTCCACATATACGTCCATATTTCTCACGCGCGAATTCATTTCATACATAGCTTCAAACTGATTCTTAAGATTGATCATTACTTTTTTCTTAGTAGTCTTCATATTAGCTGATGCCTTGACATATCCTTTTAACGAAAGCACCATAAACCACTGCAGTAAAATGCCGGTTGCTGCGCAGATAACGATCGCGCTCATAAATATATTGTGTGTAATAATTTCCATAGTCTTCCATCCCTTTCTTCTGTCTGACTATCAGTTTACAGAGATGGAATCTTAAACTCAACACAAGTCCTTCGTATTATTTCCGTATCATTCTTTATAATGCAACATTTGACTGCAATATTATTTCGATTTCGACATATAGTTACATACGACATATCCTGTTGCATAAGTACTTCTCATAATATATAATTATATGTAATATCAAATATTCCCGATAGACACTCCTATGCTTTGCTAAGCGATGGGGCATCTTAATCTGAGATATACGGGGTATTTCTTAGTAATTCATCATTAAACGATAATCTATTTATAAAGGGGATAATATATATGAAAAAAATAGTTTTAACCGGTGGCGGAACTGCCGGACACGTAACCCCCAACATCGCACTTCTTCCAAGTCTTAAGGCTGCGGGTTACGAGGTGCACTATATAGGGTCATATAACGGAATCGAGAAAACTCTTATAGAAGATATGAACATACCATATTACGGTATTTCTTCGGGGAAGCTAAGACGATACTTTGATCTTAAGAATTTCTCCGATCCCTTCAGAGTGATAAAGGGCTTTGGCGAAGCAAACAGACTTATTAAAAAGCTTAAGCCTGATGTTGTTTTTTCAAAGGGCGGCTTTGTTGCGGTTCCCGTTGTACTTGCTGCTAAAAAGAATGGCATTCCGGCTATAATACATGAATCAGACATGACGCCCGGACTTGCCAACAAGATATGCATACCTGCAGCTTCTAAGGTCTGCTGTAATTTCAAGGAAACCTTTGAGCTTCTGCCAGAAGGCAAGGCTGTTCTTACAGGTACTCCCATAAGAAAAGAATTATTCGAAGGGGATAAGAATAAGGCTGCTAAGCTTTGCGGTCTTGATCCCGATAAGCCTGCCATCCTTATAATTGGCGGCAGCAGCGGAAGTGTTGTTATCAATAATGCAGTACGCGAATGTTTAGACGACATTCTTAAGGACTATCAGGTCATTCATCTTTGTGGAAAAGGACATTTAGATGAAACTTTAAACGAAAGAAAAGGATATGCACAGTTTGAATACGTGTCAAAGGAACTGAGAGATCTTTTTGCATTTAGTGATCTTGTTATATCAAGAGCCGGAGCCAATGCAATATGTGAGCTCTTAGCCCTTAAAAAACCTAATATCCTGATCCCGCTCTCGAAAGCCGCAAGCCGCGGTGACCAGATCCTTAACGCCAAATCCTTCAAAAAGAGCGGCTACAGTTACGTGATCGAAGAAGAAGAGCTGTCCAAGGCATCACTTCTTAATGCAATAAGAGATGTTTCTGTCCACAAGAACGAATATATTAAAGCCATGAGCGAAAGCGAAATGTCGGATTCGATCAACACCATAATGAATCTGATCACATCAATATAATTAATTTTAAACAATGGTTTTCGCTATAAGGTGATACAAGAGGTTATGGTTCAAATCAAAAAGAGGTCATGCATATGCACGACCTCTTTTATCTTTTATCTCTTTATTACTCTTCCTGAATACCGGTTGCAAGCTGAGTAACGATCATTTTAAGTACTTCCTTATTCTGCTCAACATGCTTTCCATCCTTGATATTCATCTCCTGACCGTCTATAAAAGGAATTATTTCCACCTTTGTTCCGTCAATGTGGAATTCAAATTTCACTTCACCTGATGTATAAAGCTTTCCACCATAATCCTTAACATCCTTCATATTAATGCTGGCACCGTTGCCTCTGAACACAACCTCTTCTGTACCTGCTGCCTCGTCCTTATTATATACCCAGCAGTTCATTCCTGTATTCTTCTCTAATGCTCTCTGATAGGTAATTCCCTCAAGACCCTTTATGTTGACATCAAGATTCTTGACCTGTCCTATTCTAAGCTTAGCCTCAACATCAAAAACCGGCTGAACAAACGATTTGATCATATCGTGCGGGTATTCAGGAACCACCATATAGACTCCGTAAAGCACTCCACAAAGAATTGCAATACCTGCCAAAACCTTTAAAAACTGTTTCATAATTAATTCCTCCTAAATATACTTATACAAACTAAAATAATTCCTTTTCAAGCTGGAATAAAAAATCCTCAAGCATTTTCATACGCTTGTCGAATTCAAGTCTGGCTGCCTCAGTCTTGCACCTTCTGATCTTTGGCTTATTTCCCTTATAATAATCCTTGATCCTGTAATATGCTTTCTTGTAATTTGCTCCATCCTCACAGGCAGTTGCCATAGAATCCCACAATACGCTTACAGCACCGACCTCATCCAAAAGATCTGCATCCATAACCACCTGACATTCTAATGACAACTCATCCGTCGTATCCTTATCCTCATGAATACGGATTATTTCTCCGATACGACCAATCTTTACCGGATCTATTCCAATACTGTCAAGATATTCAACGGCAATCTCAGCACCAACTTCTCCATGTTCGCGGCCTTCCTCCCAGCCTACATCATGAAGCAGCGCAGCTAACGCGATTATATCCAGATCGCCTCCAACCTTTGCCTGCAATTTGATCGCCCATCTGTATACTCGCATAGTATGCTCAAAACGGTCACGGAAAGGATAATTGGGCGGTCTGCCATTAACAGCAATCTTCTCCTTAACAAATTCTATCACATTTGCGTAGTTCATGCCACTAGCTCCCATTCCTGCATTTCTTAACACTTACGGATGTGATCATATAAAAAACGATCACCTTACGCAGTAATTAAGTTATAGAATACAAATAATCTATCCTATTGTAACACCTTTTTTTAAAATATGCCACTATAAATATAAAAAAGTAATAAAAAAAATCCACGCGGTCTGCTTTGAATCCGTCTCCGATCTGTTACCACAGCAGTTAACTCAGTCAGGCACCCTTACGGCACATGAAAGCTCCTACTTAGTGCTGCTTCGTTCCCGACCTGACACGGTTCATAGGTTTCCATTGCGCAAGACCCGCACGTCAACGCCACTTACTGTGGGCAGCATCAGATACAAAACCCTGGGCAGACCATCACCCCTGCTATAGCAACAGGTACAGGGCACTGCTAATACCCCGGCTGCGTGGAAAGATCTGACACAATAATAGTAAATGCGTATTCTTTCTTATCTGAAATCTTCGTTAGTATACAAGAAACCACCTTTTCTGTCAACCTAAAGCTTTATCCTCACACGAAGGTCCTTAAAAAAATCCGAGAGCATTTTCGAACACTCATCCTCTAACACCCCGTTTACAAACTCGACCTGATGATTAAATTCAGGCACCTGAAAAAGATTTAAAATAGAGCCTGCACAGCCGGCCTTTTTATTCATAGCTCCGACAACAACTTTGGGAATCCGTGCCTGTACTATCGCGCCTGCACACATTTGGCACGGTTCTAATGTAATATACATCACACAATCCTCAAGCCGCCAGTCGCCAACCTTCTTAGAAGCCTTCTCTATAGCAATAAGCTCGGCATGTGCCAATGTTGTCTTCTTCGCGTTTCTCTTATTATAACCTCTTGCGATTATCTTCCCGTCCTTTACGATAACACACCCTATAGGAACATCCCCGCACTGTGCTGCTTTCTTTGCCTGCCTGATCGCAGCTTTCATATATTTTTCATCATTACTCATTGTATAACTCCTGCTGCTTGTGATAAACTATATAACACAGTTTATACATTCGTATTATTTTTTGCAAGGAGAAAATGATATGTCTTTTTTAGTTAATACAGACAGACTAATCCTTAAGGTTGAGGATGATTCCAAAGCTGAAAAGGTGCTTGATTTTTACATAGAGAACAGACCCTATTTTGAACCGTACGAGCCCACCAGACCTAACGCTTTCTACACTTTAGAATTTCAGCAGGCAGCAATAAAATATGAATATGATGACACCGTCAAAGGACATTCTCTGCGCTACTATCTGTACTTAAAAGACAGTCCCGATACGATGATCGGAACCATCAATTTTTTTAATATAAGACCAATGCCTTTCTCAACAGCCTCCATCGGATATAAGCTGCACCATGACTACTGGGGCAGAGGATACGCGACTGAGGCCTGCCAGGCTGCAATCTCTGTAATGTTCACCGATTATAATACTCACAGGATAGAGGCAAAGGTCTCTCCCGAAAACACAAGATCCATACATGTTCTGGATCGTCTGGGTTTTACCTATGAAGGAATCGAATACAAGAGTGTTAATGTTGAAGGAATTTTCAAAGACCATCTCCGTTTTTCACTGATCAACAACGATCACCGTTCCTGACAAAGCTCTGTTATCCAATAACCGAACTGCCCCGTCCTCATGCCATTGGCTTTAACGGGAATAAACTGTTCAAACCCGAACATATTAGCAAGATATTTTTCCCTATTAGTGTAGACACCCGGAACTCCAAGGATCGCATGCTTTCTGCCATCCTGAAACCGCATTCTGCCAAGCATGAGATATTGATAGGTATAATATCCGTGGGTGAGAAAACTGTTAGCTCCTAATTTCCAATTTCCAATATCAAGTCTTCCGATATCCCGTGGCACTATCCTCACACAGTCAAATAACTCATCCGCATTATACATCGGAAGCTTCGGATAGTTTTCTATTATGTATTCGAAATCCGATCTTTTAGCTGATCTTGCTTCATCCCTTTTGTCCTGATCACTATTCCGGTCTTTTTTATCCTGATCATTTATATGCTGATTATTTTTATCCCGATCATTCTTATCCTGATCATTTTTATCTCGATCATTTATATTGTGATCAATTCTTTCCTTATCGTTTCCATCCCGATCATTTTTATTCTGATCATTTTTGATCTCGATTAATGGGATATCATCATTATAACTATCTTTTACCGTTTTATCAGAGCTGTCAGTTATTACTGTATCTGCATCAACAGCTCCCTCTGCTAATGATTTACTATTATTTCTCATTATTTCTTTACCCGACAATTCTGTCTCTTTGTCCGGCATCTTATTCTCTTTGTCCGGTATTTGTGACGCTTTACCCGTCATTTGTTTTTCTTTGTCCGACGCTTCTGTCGCTTTACCAGGCTTTTCCTTCTCTATTATAAGATCATAAGAGCTTCTGTCGCGTTCAGCAAAATCTCCAAGATAATAATCATTTTCGTTATACAATACCAGCACGCCGTCAAAGGTATAAAGATCCCGCCCCGTATCAAAAAGATTTCTCCACGGAGTTTTCGTCTGTAACGTAAGCACTCCTCCCGATCTGCCGATCTCACAGATTTTGACCGCAGACAGATCATCTCCCGTTTCATGGTAGAAAAAAAGAACAGGATTTCTCTCATACTTTCTTGAAGGCTCCTGAATATTAATCGTTAGTTTAACATTCTCTCCCCGTATCTCCATCTTAAGAAATCCTGCTGTAGTTCCAACATTTTTGTTATTGTACTGATAAAAATATGTAACCTTTCTCTTATAATTTTCCACTTGTCCTACACACTCCTTCTACCTGACTATTTGTCTATAATTCTATGCAGAAGTTGTGTGAAATATTCCTTATTTGTATAATCTTCATTACTATTAACAATGGCTATTAATTATGATAAGTTAAAATGTGCTTGCAGGCTGAACGCTTACCAAACTCTTAAACGTGCATGTAAGGCTATCCGCTTATCAGGCGCTTAAACAGTCGGATAGCTTCGCAAACTCTGCAAGCGTAAGCGCCTCTCCTCTTATAGTCTCTGAAAGACCCATTTCATTAAGGGCAGCCACAACCTGATCCTTGGTAACCGGAACACCCCCATTAACAACACTGTTCTGAAGAGTCTTTCTTCTCTGATTAAAGGATGCCCTTATTATCTGAAACATCAGCTTCTCGTCGATCACCTCTACCGGAGGTTTATCAAAAAGATCAAGTCTTATAACCGCAGATCCAACATTCGGTCTCGGAATAAAACAGTTAGGCGGCACGTTAGCCGCAATATACGGTTTCGCATAATACTGAACAGCAAGCGACAATGCTCCGTAATCTTTAGTCCCGGGACCTGCCTGCATCCTCTGCGCCACTTCCTTTTGAACCATAACCGTAATATTATCCACGGGAACATGACCTTCTAACAGTCCCATGATTATCGGAGTTGTAATATAGTATGGCAGGTTCGCCACGACCTTGACCGGTCTGCCTCCATTTCTCTCATCGACAAGTTTTTTTATATCAACCTTAAGAATATCGTCATTGATCACGGTCACGTTATCATAATCAGACAAGGTCTCGTTAAGCACCGGTATCAGCGCCTTATCGATCTCAATGGCAACAACCTGTCTTGCGCTCTCGGCAAGATACTGTGTCATTGTGCCAAAACCGGGGCCTATCTCCAAAACCATATCCTCCTTTGTAACCCCTGCTGCCCTGATGATCTTATTAAGGACATGCTCATCTATAAGAAAATTCTGTCCGAATTTCTTCTGAAAAGCAAAATCATATTTTTTAATTGTTTCTATCGTAACCTGAGGATTACTTAATTTATCCATAACATCTTCCCTTTATTTTATTGCTGACACAGGACAAACCTGCGCACAGAGACCGCAGCCCGTACAAAGTGACGGCTCAATAATAACCTTTCCCTCATCAACCGTTATAGCCGGACAGCCAAGCTCTTTGATACACTTTTTGCAGCCTATGCATTTCTCTGAAACGATACTCATTGTCTTTTCCGGTTTGAACAGCGCGATACAGGGCGACTTAAATATTACCGCCTTTACACCCGGCTTATCGGCAATTTCCCTGATGGTATCAACTGCAAGCGACAGATTTAACGGATCTACTGTTTTAACATCCGTAAGCCCAAAAGCCTTCAGGATTTTTTCTATACTTACCTTATCAACCACATCGCCCATCATTGTTTTTCCTGTTCCCGGATGCGGCTGATGTCCGGTCATTGCAGTAGTCGAATTGTCAAGAACGACCAACACCATGTCATGCTGATTATATACCGCGTTAACAACGCCCGTCATTCCCGAAGCAAAAAATGTAGAATCACCGACAAAAGCAAAACAGGTGGTGTCCTTTTCAACTACCGAAAAGCCCTGTGCCATAGTTATTCCCGCACCCATGCAAAGGCAGGTATCCACCATATCAAGAGGCTTTGCATTACCTAGCGTATAGCAGCCGATATCTCCACAAAAAACCGCCTTGCGTCCCTGCATGGCTTTTTTTACAGCATAGAAAGAAGCCCTGTGCGGACATCCCGCGCAAAGAACCGGAGGTCTTACAGGAAGCTTTGGAGCATTCTCTGTTTCATTATCCTTAGAATCTTTATAAGAGCTTTCTGATGCGGTAAATGATCCTTTGCCACAAAGAAAGAACTCTAAGCTTTTCTTAACACCTTCAACCGTATTCTCACCTGCATTATTAACATCACCGGTAAGCTTTCCTCTAATCTTGACCTTAAGATGATACTTTCCTGCAGTCATCAAAAGCATACGCTCTATCATCGGATCTAATTCCTCAACCACAAGCACTTCATCAAGCTCCTTCAAAAATTCAAGCGCAAGCTTTTCAGGGAATGGGTGCGGCGTTCCAACCTTTAACATAGACACCTCTGACAAATGATCCCTGTCTGTATTTCCGATGCTTTCCATTATAAGCATAAGTGCCTCGCAGGTGTAGGCATAACTGATACCTCCGCAGGCAATTCCCAATTTCCTGTTCCCTTCAGTTAATGCCGCTTTATCATTATCATTTCCACTGTACACACTTAAATCAATATGTTCTTTAACCGCAGCTGATCTGTTATATGTAAGCTTTCCGAGTTCTTCACCTAATAACGGCAGTCTGTCCTCAATCATTTTATGATTTTTAAGCGCTAATCTAGGGAAAATCACCCATTTATCAGAATCCTTTACAAAGCCTTCAAAATCGTTCTCATAATATTCATTTTTATCTTTCACTAAAACAGAGCTGTAAGCATGACAAACCCTCGTAGTAGATCTGAAGATTACCGGCGTGTGATTTTTCTCAGATACTTCAAATGCGGTCTGGATCATTTCATAAGCCTCTTCTACCGACGACGGATCAAATACCGGAAGCTTTGAAAACATACCAAAGGTTCTCGTATCCTGCTCTGTCTGTGACGATATCGGACCCGGATCATCAGCAACCATTACGACCATGCCAGCCTTGACTCCAATATACGCAAGGCTCATAAGCGGATCCGAGGCAACATTTAACCCTACCTGCTTCATTGTAACCATCGAACGGGTTCCTGCATACGCTGCCGCTGCTGCAACCTCCATACCCGACTTTTCATTAACGGACCACTC